>PEYN01000036.1 GCA_002774355.1 Candidatus Marinimicrobia bacterium CG08_land_8_20_14_0_20_45_22
ATTTCCAAACTCGTCCGATGATCTTCATTTTATCCTCTTCCTTTAAAACTGATTTCAAATTTCAAATTGAGCATTTCAAATTTCAAATTTTTTCGGTGATTTTGAGGTTACAACAGATTTAGAAAAAATTCTTATCAATTCATTGGCTTCATTTATCAACGGGCAGATCGCATTATCTGGAAGAAGATTTACACGTTGAATAAGTCTAAGCCAAAAAGCGGATTCTCGTAATTCCTTTAAAACGATCTGCATTTTATGAACAAAATCCGCCCGACTTTCGGCGCCTCTGGCTTCCTCATAGTTCGCGCCTGAAGAACTTGATGCCCGAAATAATTGTCCAAAAATGTGCCTGCCAATATAAGTCTTCTGAAGGGGAGAACATGTCTTGACAATATCTCCGTTAAAATTCAGCAATCGATCTGCAAGTTCTTCAGCATTCATTTGCAACATCTCCTTACTAACTGACGATTTGCTCTTTCATCGTATCAATTTGAGATTTGCAATTTGAAATCCCCAATTTGAAATCTTCACTTCGCTTCCCGAAAATCCTCAATCCTTCCCGTCAATGCCGAGACCGCCGCCGTGCGCGGACTGCATAGATAAACCTCCGCGTCCTTGTTACCCATGCGCCCTTTAAAATTGCGATTGGATGTCGATAGCGTGACTTCGCCTTTTGCCGGAACGCCTTCGTGATTTCCCATGCACGGCCCGCAACCGGGATTCAGGATCACCGCTCCTGCCTCAACCAAATCAATTATCCAGCCGCGTTTTAATACATCGAGATAAACTTCCCGTGACGCCGGGAAAACCAGCAAGCGTACGCTGGAATGAACTTTTCTACCTTTCAAAATACCTGCGACTACTTCGAAATCCTCAACTCGCGCATTTGTGCAACTACCGAAAAATATCTGATCGATCTTCGTACCTTTGACTGCCGAAACCTGCGCGACATTATCGACCGTATGCGGTTTGGCAACCATCGGTCCAATTTTCGATAAGTCATAAGTTAAAACCTCGTCAAATTCCGCGTCCGGATCGGATTCCACGACTTCAAACTTTCGATTCGTACGCGATTTGATATAAGCCAATATTTCCTTGTTCGGAATCATGTAACCGTTCTTGGCGCCCAATTCCACCGCCATATTCGCTAAAACAAACCGGCTGGCGAAACTCATTCGTTCGATGCCAAGTCCGCTAAATTCGATCGCGCGGTACAATCCGCCATCCGCTCCGATGTCGCCCGCAATTGTCAACGCTAAATCCTTCGATGTAATTCCCGACTGAAATTCTCCATCGCAAACGATCTTTATCGTTTCCGGCACTCTCAACCAAATTTTCCCGCACGCCATAATCGCCGCCATCTCACTGCGACCGATTCCTGTCGAAAATGCACCAAATGCGCCGTAAGAAGTCGTATGCGAATCCGCGCCGACAATCAATGCTCCCGGCCAAACATGACCTTTTTCGTGCATCACCTGATGACAGATTCCCTCGTTGATGTCATAGAAATTCTTGATTCCCTGCTTTGCCACAAATTCACGAATGTCTTTGTGATTCTGAGCGAATTTTTCATTTGCCGCAGGCGTGCAATGATCGAGAATGATGACATGCTTATCCGGATCGTAAACTTTATCGACGCCGATTTTGTAAAAGGTCTTGGAAATATCCGCCGTGTTGTCATGCGACATTGCCATATCGGGTTCAATCTCGACGATCTCGCCGGGAACGACCGGTTTTCCGGCTTTCTTTCCAAGTATTTTCTCGCTAAATGTCTTTCCCATCTTTTTCCTTTCAACCACGAATGAACACAAATAAACATCAATTTTATTTATTTTTAGTCAATATCAATCTTTCCCACTGTAATCGTGGATGTTTGAAATTCAGAAGGATTCCGACTTCCTTATTTGCGATCCGTAAATAATTGATTAATTGGCCGCGATGTTCGTCCGGAATTGTATCGACAGTTTTAATTTCGATAATGACTTTTTCTTCGACTAACAAATCAGGGATATATTCGTCTATCAACTGACCATCATAATAAACCGGATATTTCGATTGTTGGCTAAACGCCAGATTTTGATGACTCAATTCGACACACAATGCATTTTCATAAGTTTTTTCACGCAAACCGTGTCCCAGTTTATTCGATACGGACATTGCGCATCCAACAATTTTATGGACCAAGTCTTTCTCAATTAAGTCTGTCATAAAATAATTAGTGTTAATTCGTGTTTATTCGTGGTTTTGCAGTCTCTTTATTTCAACAGCTCGAAGTCGATAAAATCTTTCTCAATTAAGTCTGTCATAAAATAATTAGCGTTAATTCGTGTTTATTCGTGGTTTTCCAGTCTCTTTACTTTACCAGTTCGAAATCGATGAAATCTGCATGGTGGAATACAATCGACTCCGGCGAGCGCTTTTCCGAATCTCCTTCTTTTGAATGCGTTGCAATAACGTGCAAAACTTCAGGGGGCAAATCATGTTTAAAAGCGATGCCTACGCCGCTGAATGGGTGCCGCAGTTTCTTGCCGTAATCGGATTTGACCGGCTTACCGTCAACGATTTCATATTCAAAAAGTTTTCCTACATCAGCCAACAACGCGCCCGCAATCAGATAATCACGCTGAATCGGCGTTTTCCGATTTCCGTAAGCCGATGTTAGTACTTCATCGCAGACGATACACATTTTACAAACGGTACGCACATGCTCAATAAAAGAAATTTTAACGTTTTCGGCCAGCAGTGTGAACGGAATTGACTGGAGAATTTCCGGCGTCCAGCCGCGGAAAACCATGGCTTCTTCCCAAACGGCGACGACTTTCGCGCGCAATCCTTCCTCTTTGATCTGGTTGATTTCCGGCAAAATCTCGGTAATCATACGTACTCCTCTTTCACAAATCCATCCTTTAATAAATTAATGCTAAGCATACTAAACACGTTGGAAATTTATCGTTCTTTCCGACATTAATCAACGACAACGATGAATTAGAACCTAAATACATCTGCAAAAGAAGAATCAGTAGTCAATGACTTTTCACTTAATGCCACTTATTTCAACCCGATACAACAATATCCAATATCCAGTTATCCTTCGGTGAATTCTCCAAGTCGAATATTCGATCTCTCCCCCGCAAAAGGCAGAATCCAATCTCCAACTTTCAATTTGCATTTTGAAATCTGAGTCTTATTTCCATCTTTTTCTTAGCGATTTGGTGACTTCGTGGTTTACTACTCCGCGCGCCTTGCTTTTTTCCGATTAAAAAGCCAAATTCCGTTCGATGATTTTCTTTCGGTTCAAAACACAAGGAGGCAAATTTGAATAAGACGGGGTTCGCGGGAAATCATGGCAAAGACGACCGCTCAGACTGCGCCGTTGAGATCACACAGACATCGTCAAGCGGCATTGTCATCGAACTCAAAAGCAAAGTCGATAGGTTGTATGGAAATTCCATCAAAGAACTTTGCCGCGAAGAGATGGCGTTTTTCGGGATTTCCGACGCACTTGTTAAAATTGACGATAACGGCGCGCTCCCTTACATTATGACGGCAAGAATCGAAGCCGCGCTTAAACAAATCATCGAAAATGACCGCGAATTTTTACCGGAAATGTTGTCGGAAAACCGGTATTCGACCGAAAAAGACCGCCCGCGTCGTTCGCGCCTGTATCTGCCGGGAAACACGCCGAAACTGGCTATCAACGCCGGTTTACACAGCCCCGACGGCGTCATCCTCGATCTCGAAGACTCCGTCGCACCCGCAAAAAAACAGGAAGCGCGGTTCTTGGTCAGAAATACACTTCGCGCTCTGAATTTTTACGGAGCGGAACGCATGGTGCGCATCAATCAAATTCCCCAAGGACTCGAAGACCTAAAATTTATTATCCCGCACAACGTGAACCTGATTCTCGTTCCAAAGTGCGAATCAGCCGATCAAATTCATATTCTTGAAAAGGAAATTGCACAAATTTCGGAAGCGTTTAACGTCATTCAACCCATCTTCCTCATGCCAATTATCGAAAGCGCGCTAGGCATCGTCAATGCTTATGAAATAGCAACGTCGTCGCCAAATGTCGTCGCGCTTGCCATCGGACTGGAAGATTACACCGCCGATCTAGGTATTCAACGCACAAAAGAGGGACGAGAAACATTCTTTGCTCGATGCCAAATCGTCAATGCCGCCAAAGCCGCAGGAATTCAAGCCATCGATTCCGTTTTCTCCGACGTGTCGGATATGGACGCGTTAAAACAAGTCGTTCTGGAATCCAAATCGCTTGGCTTCGACGGAATGGGTTGTATCCATCCGCGACAGATTGCAGTTATTCATGAAAATTATGCGCCGAATTCGGATGAAATTGCCAAAGCGAAGAAAATCGTCAATGCCTATTTGGAAGCCGCAGAAAAAGGTCTCGGCGTCGTGGCGCTCGGATCGAAAATGATTGACGCTCCGGTTGTTAAACGAGCGCAAAGAACCATTGCCCAAGCAATCGAATTCGGCATATTGTCCGCCGACTGGAGGTCTGGAAATGTCAAGTAATTTAGTTAAAAACGCCGCGGGGCGCTGGGTCCCGACAGAAGTCAACGGCAAACCGGAAATACCATTTAAAGGCATCGGAAAACATCGCCCCGAAGGACGAAAATACGCGCCAAAAATACCAACTTCTCTCGATTATCCAGCCGATGGCAACAAACTTCTTCCCGACTTAAAAACCGCGCTTATTCAATGCGGACTGAAAGATGGCATGACGATTTCCACGCATCACCATTTACGGAACGGTGATTTGATCGCCAACCAGATTTTTGACATTGCGCATGAGCTTGGCGTCAAAAACCTCGTGTGGTTTCCGTCCGCCTCTTTTCCCTGCCACGAACCGCTGATCAAATATCTCGAAGACGGAACGATTCATCATATTGAAGGCTCGATGAACGGACCGCTCGGGCGTTTTACTTCGCAAGGAAAAATGAAAGGCGTCGGCGTCCTGCGTTCGCATGGCGGACGTTATCAGGCTGTTCAAGATGGCGAAGTACAAATCGACATCGCCGTGCTCGCGGCGCCAACCGCTGATTCTTTCGGTAATGCACACGGTTTAACCGGTCCCTCTGCTTGCGGCTGTTTAGGATACGCTTTGGCAGATTATCAATACGCCGACAAGGTCATCATCGTCACCGACAATCTCATTCCGTTTCCCGCGATTCCCATGCAAATCGTCGGCAACTATGTCGATTATGTCGTAAAAGTCGATAAGATCGGCATCGCCGAGCAAATCGTTTCCGGAACGACTCAAATCACGAAAAGTCCGGATAGATTGCTCATTGCGGAACTTACGACAAAGTTCTGCGACGCCGCCGGACTGATCCGGGACGGTTTCTCGTTTCAAATGGGAGCAGGCGGAACGTCTCTCGCGATTGGAATATACTTTCACCAAATTCTCAAAGAACGTGGAATCAAGGCGCGGTTTGCGGTAGGCGGATCAACGCAATATTCCGTCAAGATGATCGAAGACGGCTGTTTGGAATATTTGCTCGACGCGCAATCATTCGATCTCGACGCCGTTCGATCAATGGGAAGAAATCCGAATCATCCCGACATCTCGATTTTCCACTGCTACGATTATCACGCAAAAGGCAATTATACAACGATGATGGATGTGATGATTCTCGGAGCGACAGAAGTCGATGTCAATTTCAACGGTAATGTCGTAACGCATTCCGACGGATATTTGCTCCACGGTATCGGCGGCTGGCAAAATTGCCTCGCCGCAAAATGCACGATTTTGCCAATTCCCTTGTTCCGAGATCGGATTCCCGTGATCCGTGATGAAGTCACCACGCTATGCGGTCCGGGCGAATTGATTGACGTGATCGTCACCGAACGTGGAATTGCCATCAATCCGCTAAGAACCGATTTAATTGATAAAGTCAAGAACTCCGGATTGCCGATTAAGACCATTCAGCAATTGAAAGAAGAAGCCGAGCGGATTTGCGGCAAACCGCAGGATCCCGTTTTCGACGATCAAGTCGTTGCCGTTATTAAATGGGTAGATGGAACGATCATCGACGCCGTCAGGAAATTGAGAGAATAATCAATCAATCGGCAGTGCGATAATAGAACACAGATAACGCTGAACAGAAAACAGATTTTCACAGAATAATAAATACAAAATTTCCTATCTGTGTTCATCTTCCCAATCCGTGTCATCTGCGTTCTCCCTGCACGCAACTTTCACTGAATTCTTTTCACTTTATTTATTAAATTCCATTGCTTTTTACATCATCATCATCTCATCAAAACTGATGACTAAACACTTGTTTGTAGGATTTTTATGACCCGAAAATTACGCATCCGTGACTTAACGCTCCGAGATGGGCAACAGTCTCAATTTGCGACCCGCATGAATCAATCGCAGGTCGATCGTTTGCTCCCGCTTTATCGCCAAGCAAACTTTTATGCAATGGAAGTTTGGGGGGGCGCCGTTCCCGATTCCGTCATGCGCTATTTGAATGAAAACCCGTGGTATCGCCTTGAAAGCATTAAAACTGGCGTCGGCGAGTCTTCCAAACTCACCGCACTTTCCCGAGGCAGAAATCTATTTGGCTACAATCCATATCCCGATGAAGTCATCGAAGGTTTTTGCCGCAATGCGATACAATCCGGCGTCGATATTATGCGTATTTTTGACGCGTTGAACGATCTAAACAACATGCGTTCGACGATCAAATTCGTCAAGGAAAACGGCGGCATTACCGACTGCGCAATCTGCTACACCGTTGATCCGAAGTTCACCAAAACTGAACGAATCAAAGCGCTTTTCACTGGCAAAAAACTCCCAAAAAATGTCTTTACCGTCGAATATTTCCTCCGCAAAGCGAAGAAACTTGAGAAAATGGGCGCCGACATGATCACCATCAAAGACATGGCGGGACTCATTCATCCCGGATTCGCGTCGCCGCTCGTGAAAGCGTTTAAGAAAGAACTCTCGATTCCTGTCGATATGCACACGCATTGCACGCCGGGTTACGGGCTTGCGACCGTTCTGATTTCTATTGTAAACGGCGTCGATATTGTGGATACGGTCATTGGCAATTTCGCGGGCGGTCCTGCGGCGCCTGCATTTGAACTCGTTCAGATTTTCTGCAATAAACTCGGCATCGATACCGGCGTCAATCTTTCCGCCGTCGTCGAAATCAACAAACATTTAAACGAAATCCGGCAAGAACTCTCCAAATTCGACGAGACCAAGCAGTTCCCGATCGAATTCGACATCACGAAAGACGTTCTACCCAAGGAAATCGATCGCTTGTTCGATGAGGCAATTGACTACGCCAAAGCGGACAAAATCGAGAAGTTGCTATCGACCTGCCAGCAGATCGAGAAATATTTCAAATATCCGCCGGCAAACGAAGCGGTCAAACATGCCGAAATCCCCGGCGGTATGTACACCAATATGCTCGCCCAGTTGCAAGCCGCAAAACTCGATCAACTTCTACCGAAAGTTCTAAAAATCATTCCGCGCGTTCGACTCGATGCCGGGTGCGTTCCGCTCGTGACGCCCACCAGCCAAATCGTCGGCGTACAAGCAGTCAATTGTGTGGTGGACGAAGCCAAAGGGTTGGAACCTTTTTACACGACGACATCAAACCAATTTGTCAATTTAGTAAAAGGTAGTTACGGCAAAACGCCGATTCCTGTCGATCCGGAATTTCGCAAAAAAATTACCGGTTCAGACAAAGAAATTCCGTATGATACATCATCCTACAAGAAACAAGAAAATCCCATTTTACCGGATTGTGGATTCGTAAAGTTGGCGAAAAACGAAAAAGATGAGTTATTATTGGAACTTTTCCCGATGGTTGCGTCCGGTTATTTGAAGTCGGTGCGGAAAGAAGAATACGAGGTCGAGCAGGAAATCGAAAACGCCAAAGAAAAAAACAGCGTCTATATTCAGGTCTCCGGGTCAATCGAGTGAGAAGATCAGACCACGAAAAGAGACGAAAAAAACGGAAGAAAGAACTGAATAAAGAACAAAGAAATTCACACAATTAGTTTATCAACAACAGAATAAAGAAAAGTAACTGAATTATGATTGAATATGTTAATGCTGGAGAGTAGAACTGCGGAAATAGGCGCTCTATGAATTCATCGATTATTTATCCTGATGAAAGTTTCGCGATCATGAAGGCCTGCTTCAACGTTTACAAAACGATGGGAAACGGATTTACAGAATCTGTTTATCAGGAATGTCTTGAAATCGAGTTACAGGAACAGCAAATACCTTTTGAGTCCCAACAGAAATTAAGTCTGACTTACCACGGGAAAACGCTTAAACACTCGTTTGTTCCGGATTTAATCTGTTACGAAAAAATCATCATCGAGATAAAAGCCGTTTCCAATATCACTTCGGAACATCGTTCACAAGTACATAATTATCTCCACGCTACAAATTTAAAACTTGCCATTCTCGTTAATTTTGGTCACTCAGAAAAATTGGAGTACGAAAGGATCGTGAATTGATTTTTTTGGGGAATAGTGCCTTTTCTTTCTCCGCTTACAATAGACTACCTCTATTAAATCTTTCTTCTATTTTTTTCGTTCTTTTTCGTCCCTTTTCCCCGCACTTTGCGGGGTTTCGTGGTCCAATTTCTCTACCTCTCTTTACCGCCTGCGGCGGAAAGGATTTCGTTTTTCTTTCTTCTTTATATTTTTTCGTCTTCTTTCGGTATTTTTCGTGGTCTATTCTATTCTCTTTATTATGGAGTTTAAATGAAAATTGATCTCATCGTCGGTGCGCGCCCCAATTATATGAAAGCCGCCCCCATTTATCGCGCTCTGAAAAAGTATCCGTCCAAATTCCAATGCCGACTCATTCACACCGGTCAGCATTATGACGAGAAAATGTCTCATATTTTCTTCCAAGAACTTGAATTGCCCCAACCGGACGTTTATCTCGGAGTCGGCTCCGGTCTGCACGGCGAACAAACCGGTAAGATCATGATTTCCTACGAAAAAGAAGTTTTGAAAGAAAAACCGGATGTCATTTTGGTCGCCGGCGATGTCAATTCAACCGCCGCGTGTTCATTAGTAGCAACTAAACTTCACATCAAAGTCGGACATGTGGAAGCCGGACTCCGAAGCCGCGATCGTTCCATGCCGGAAGAGATTAACCGCATTGTTACCGACAGTATTTCAGATTATTTATTCACAACCAGTCGCGACGCCGACGCAAATCTTCAACAAGAAGGAATTTCCAAAGAAAAGATCTTCTTCGTCGGCAATACGATGATCGACTCGCTGAATTACTATCTGCCAAAAGCGGCTGAGGAAAAATATCAATTAAAAGATGAAAGAATAAAGAAGCGCGAATATATTCTTGTCACGCTTCATCGCCCGTCAAATGTCGATTCCGCCGAAACGATGAAAGGATTGTTTGAAACATTTGAGACGATCCAGAAACGAATGCCCATCATTTTTCCGATTCATCCGCGCACGCAGAAGATGCTGTCCACATTCGGCATGGACAAACAACTCGCGCAAATGCCAAATCTCGTCATTACCGAACCGCTTGGCTATCTCGAATTCCTCAGTTTGCAAAAAGACGCCTTCATGCTGTTGACCGATTCCGGCGGAATTCAAGAAGAGACAACCGTTTTGGGAATCCCCTGTTTGACGATGCGTGAAAACACCGAACGACCGATCACCGTTTGGGAAGGCACCAACGAACTGGTCGGC
>PEYN01000037.1 GCA_002774355.1 Candidatus Marinimicrobia bacterium CG08_land_8_20_14_0_20_45_22
TCATCTTTTAAAATATAGTGATTCTTTTGTTTAAAAACACCAGTGGTTCTATATCTGCCCCACAAATCAGTTCATGGCTTTTCTGAGAAATTCAGATAACTTTTTTACAAAATTATCTCATGAAAATATTAAGTAATCTGAAAATATTTAGAAGCAGTAAGTATTCCATTTTGACAAAATGGACACTTTCTATTTTCATCAGGAAACAAGATGATATTCTGTCCTTTACAAAAAGGACATGTCAAATCTCTCCGATACTGCTCAGTATAAATTATATCATCTCCCGACATATCGGTTAGTGCGAATGGAAGACTTGCATAATATTCATTTGTTTCTGTATTTATTCCCTCAGGATAATTGATTAGGTATTCCTCATGAATATTCTCTCTTTTCTGTTGCCAGGGATCACTACGATTTTTAAAAGCAACAATGATAATTTCTCGGTTTATTTTACATTCTAAACAAAATGCATTGAATAACAGACCATCACACATATGGATTCCTGGGTGAGGTAATTTAACGATTTCACCTTCGAAATAATTAAATTCGTGAGGACCAGATGTTGATACTTCAGCATCACAAACTGTACAATGAAAATAAAAGTAATAAGCCATATTTTCCTTTTTAATTATTTTTGTGTTTTTCCTTTTTCAGTCAATTTCCATATACCCCATCCTGATACTGATGGTGAATCAATTAATCCCATCTGTTTGGCTCTTTCTTTAGCCCAAGCTATGTTATGTTGCCAACGAGGAACTCCATGAGAAACTTTTTGCTGGTAGTACGTTTGCTCAAACATATCAATAAATAAATGGAATATTTTTTGTTCGACATAACCTTTTGGAGCAGATCCACCTTTTTCTTTTAAAAACTGAATAATATAAGGAATCAGATCATCTTGGGATATTCTACAGACTTTTGGTGGTTCTGAAGTAATTTCATGTTTCGGTTTTATTTTGAAAATGATCCGAAGAACATCATTTGATGTAACTCCTAATAGTTTTGCTTTTTCTTGTAAGAAATTCCATACTTCTTGGTCAATTTCGATTAATGGCATAATTCTCTCCCAATTAGTTATGTTTATGATAAACAGTTTTTACTTTGTTATCGGTGATTAAGATTGCTTTATCTGTAAGACGATTTACTTGGTTCATGATATGTTTGAGTTCATTGATCACAAATGAAATCTTTTCTCGTTTTACAAAATACTCGACTGCACCTCCTGGTCTCGGCTGGATCGTTCCTAATGCTAAAATTAATTCAATGTCACTCATTTTTATCGCTCTTTGAGTCATTCGTTTCATCGCATGCTGACTTATTTTCATACTATTCTCCAATTTTAACATTGACCTATTTAATCTGGATCTATGGGTTCACCAGTTTTTAATTTAGTATCTATTGCAGTATATAAATTCATAATATGAATCAAAATAAGACTAAATCGTTGAGTTACTGGATTATCTTCGCCCAACAATTCTGTCAACTGTTTTTCGATTTCTTCCGCTTCACCCCAAAAATCTGTAACAATTTCACAAGCTTTCTGCTCTTTTTCTTTTTCTTTATCTAAAATATCGTCCATAAGAAGTTTGTATGAGATAACGCATATATTAAAAAGAACATCTCTTGTAACTTTTAATTCAGAAGATTTTTGATTAAAGAAATGCAGACTATTTTTACTAATTACTAAGGTTTTTCTTTTATTCAAAACTCCATAAATATCACTACCATTACTAATGGATTTTTTTATATAACCCAAAATTACTTCGGACGCTTTCGAACTCGAACATATAATATCAAAGAATTCTTTAGGTTTCAACTTATCTCGTTTAAAAATTGTTTTCAAACTATCTTCCGTTATTTCTGAAATTTTAAAAGTTGTTCGAACTGATCTTTTCCCAATGATTTCATTTGGTCTCAACATATTCTTTCCTATATCTTCCGTCATCTTCATAAGACTACCTTTCTTTCATTTCAATCTAAACACACAATGAAGTTATTGATACTATTTCTATTTGTCAACTAATTTCTTTCAGATGCTGAAATATATTTTTTATATAGATAAGTAATCAATCATCATTCAAACACATTTGAACCTAAAATCCTCGGCCTTATCCAAACACAGGCGGTTTCGTCTTCACAGCACAAATCAAATCATGGTTTTTCTGAGAAATTCAGATAACTTTGCCGTCGAGATCGAATTAATGAATGCTCTGAGAATAAAAAAGATGCACCAGACCCCGACGCAGAATCGTCAATTACCGCTTTTAATCGTTTTGCTGATGGTTCTTCCCTTTTCAAAGATGATGTCCTCAACTCATAAAAAACAGGAAGCGTTGGTTCAGAGCGCCTTGCAGGAAATGTATCAGATGAATTACGCGGCGGCGAACCAACTTTTTCGGAAGGTAGGTCAAAACGAACCGTTTCATCCGATGGCGCCGCTCGGAACAATCGCGACTCAGTGGCTCGCAGAACAGGAATCGATGGGTTTTTCCTCAGGAAACCGGCAACTGCTGAAAAATATCGATACGGCGGAAAGCGAGTACAAATCGCAGATTCGGCTTCATCCGGAAAACACGCAAATTTCCTTCTATTACGGCACGACGCTGGGACTTCGTGCGCGGATTCTATTGGGTGAAAAAAATTGGGGCGGCGTGTTGATCAGCGGTTACAACGCGATTCGCCACATAAAAAAAGCAGAAAAACACAATCCTGAACTCTGGGACATCCAACTTCCGTTTGGCGTTTTCAATTATTACGTCGGCGTTTCGTCTGGTTATATGAAAATCGCGTCATGGATTTTCAACGAATCCGGTTCCAAAGAGGATGGACTGAGACAGATGACGATCGCCGCTGAAAAATCCCGCTATGCCAAATATGAGGCGCGCGGTATTCTGTCGTTTGTCTATCTCTACATGGAAGACGATCCGGCGGCTGGTTTGAAATACGCGCAAATCCTGCTAAATGAGTTCCCAAACAATCCGTATTATCATTTTCTTTGCGCGGAAGCATATTTAAATCTTCGTCAATTCGTGACAGCGGAAAAGCATATCCGGGAAATCCGGAAACTCCTGCCTGAACTCAAAGACAAAACGAAAAACGAGTACGAGTTAAAACTTCATCTACTGAATGGGACGCTGGCATTCCATCGCGGCGACCTGAATACAGCGGAAAAGGAGTTAAAAAGCGTTATCGACAATTACTATTTAGAAATGGATATGCATCTCGGTTTTGCGTTGTTACGACTTGGACAGATCAATGATTTACAGGGACGACGAAACGCCGCAATCATTTTGTATCGAAAAACTGCCGATTTGGACAACCGAACGACCGCCTGCAAAGAGGCAAAACTTTACCTCGCCCGTCCGTATTCCCGGTGAACACATTTCCATTCGTAAAAACACCCAATCATATTTAACCTAATTTTACCCAATCAATCCTCCAAAGGCGGACAGGCCCAATCTACTCAACCAACTTAATTAACCATTTCACCGTAAATTTCCCTTAAAAATCTCCCGCTCGTCCCGGTTAAAATCTGGGAAAAAGGCATCTTCGCTAGATAGAGAATCCGGGTTTTGCGTAAAAGCCGTCGTCAAACCGGCTAACTCGAATTCTTCCAGCGCTTTTTGGTATTCCACTTTGCGAATCCTTCTGCCGACAACTGGATGTTCTACTGCACGAAAACACGGATGATATTGCGCCATGATGCTCACCGGAATCGACGGATCGATATCCGCGATCGTGCGGAAAACTTTCGCGCTTCCGGCTGTACCGTCTGGTAAAACAAGATGCCGCACCAACAACCCGCGAATAGCAACGCCGCGTGCGTCGAGTTTTAGAGCGCCAACCTGACGAAACATTTCCTGAACGGCACAGACACTCTCTGAAACATAATTCGGCATTCCGGAAAATTCTTCCGCCCAAATATCTTCACTGTACTTCATATCAGGCAGATAAATATCGACAATTCCATCGAGCAGACGAATAATCTCTGCGCGATCGTAACCGTTTGTGTTATAGACGATTGGCAGGGAGAAGCCGTTTTCCATCGCGATCGCCAGTGCCTCGACTAAAAAAACCAGATGCGGCGTTGGAGTCACCCAATTGACATTTTCGCAACCTATTTTCTGAAGTCTTAAAAATTCTCCGGCTAAATTTTCAGCGGAAATCGGTTCTCCGCTTCCCTGCTGGCTGATCTGAAAATTCTGGCAAAAGATGCACCGTGCGTTACAACCGGTGAGAAAAATCGTCCCTGAACCCGATTCGCCGGTAATCGGCGGCTCTTCGCCGAAATGCGCCATCGCGCTGAAAATGACTGCCGTGTCATTCAATCCGCAAAAACCGCTTTTCCCGTGAAAACGTCTCGCTCGACAGAGTCGCGGGCAAATTACGCACGGATCGGTTAGTCGCCTGAGTTCCTGAGCGACTTCTTTGATTTTTTCTATAGATGCAGTCGGCATTTGATCCTTATTTTTATTTTCATCGGCAATTCAAATGACTCATTCTCGCCCAAATGCGGCATAAGATAGCGATTATCCGCCAGAGGCGGATCGAATTGGTCAGAGTAAAACCGGATAGGTATCCGGGAATTCGCGCATCAATGTTTCTTCTTTGAAGATCCGGAAACCGATACTTTGGTACAATTTCAAAGCCGCCGGGCTGTCGAGTGAACAAGTGTTCAACCAAATGCGTCTTGGTTGAAGTTCAAGGCTTCTCCGGATTCCCGCGATTAACGTTGCTTTTCCAAGCCCTTTTCCAGAAAACTGCGGCAGTATGCCGAGATATGAAATCTGGACAGTTTGTTCATCCTGGATTTCCAATTCCATGTATCCGACAGGTGTTCCGTCAAGATAGGCAATCCATGTTTCGAGTTCTGGGCGATTTAGATAATCAAACCAGTTTTCATTTGTCCATAAAACGCGGTCGATCCAGTTCCAGTTTTTGCCGATAGTGATATAGAAAAACCGATTGAGTTCCGGACAAGGAATCAGCGCGCGTCGAAAGTCGAATCCGGCGACGTCAACGGGCGGCGGTTGTATGGAAATATTGTTCAATTCGAGATAAAAAACGGTTACGGTTCTTTGCATGGCTTTCTAAACCCATCCTTAAAAATGAAACCTACCTATGGTTTAAAGTGATTCGAGCATCGATCGCGTAATCAGTTCGCCGCTGTGAACAATGTGCGAATTACTGCAATTAACCCGCGTACAAATACCGACACAGTTGCGGAAGTCACACTCTTTCGTCAGGAAAAAGGCAACTAGGTTTCCGCCGCAGTTGCAAGGCGAGATGACTGGCATTTCTACTCCGCAGACAGGACACATGAGCGATAGAATTTTTTGATCGATCAGGTCGATGTCAAGCGTAAAGCGCGAATTTTCACCGTAAAACGGGCTGAGCGCTATCAAACCCGCGTCGTCGTCTTGCCGGACCTTGATGAGCAATCCCGGATAACCATTGAAAATAGCGCGTTTGCTGATGAGATTATGTCCGTTCTGACAGAAGAGTTGATCGACAATGAGCACCTTCTTTTTACCGGCGATCTCACTCTTCAAAGGATTGGGCATAATCATCATTCCCTTGCTGTCGAATCTTTCCATATTTCCGCTCCTTGCTTATCCGTTAATAAGGTAACGATTGCCGCTTTCCAAATCAATTGGAAAATCTATCAATTCTTCTAACATTTCATTTGAAATCCTGACGTGGCAATTGTAAAATCAATCCGGGTTTTTCAAAATATTGCCGAACTGAATTTTCACCAGCAAAATGTTTTTATCATGAGGTTTTTATGAATGATTTTACCAATTCGTTCCCTAACTGCCAGACCGGCGAAATCGTCTCATTCGATGGAACACGGCTCTTCACCCGCTCTTACAAACCAACCAAACCGGCTAAAGCCGTCGTTCTCGTTGTGCACGGACTGGCTGAACATTCCGGCCGGTACGAGCATGTGGCGGAATTTCTGACAAAAGCGGGATTCGCGTTTGAAACGTTCGATCTACGCGGGCACGGAAAATCCGGCGGAGCGCGTATTTTTGTCAATTCGTTCGATGATTATCTGCGCGATCTCGATTTGATCATGTCAGAAGTGAAGCGCAACTATCCGGATTTGCCGATTTTCCTGCTCGGACATAGCATGGGAGGCGCAATCACCTCGCTCTTTACGATCACGCGAAAATCGCCGATAGCCGGACTTATTCTCAGCGCCCCATCGCTGAAAATCAGCGACTCAATTTCGCCGTTCTTAATTAAAATGGCGCCCTTGATCGGAAAACTGTTACCGAAATTGCCGACGATCGTGCTGGATAAAAACGCCATCTCACGCGATCCGATGGTAGTCCAGAAATACGACGAAGATCCACTCAATTATCGCGGCGGAATTCCCGCACGCACCGGCGCCGAACTTAATCTCGCCATCGGACGCATTCAGATTCAGATGGAAATTCTCGATTTGCCGCTTCTCATTTTACAGGGAACAGTCGATCATCTTTCTGACATCCGAGGCAGTCAGATGCTTTTCGATCTGGCAAAGTCCAAAGACAAAACATTCAACCGCTACGAAGGTTTTTATCACGAGATCTTGAATGATCCGGAAAAAATGCGTGTTTTGGACGACATCCGCGACTGGATGGAAAAGCATTACGGCGTTGCTAAATGATACAAAAAATCAAAATTCAGCCGCCGTTTATCAAACTGGATTCACTCCTCAAACTCGCTTCCATTTCTTCGACAGGCGGACAGATGAAGCAGTTCATTTCGAGCGGAGGCATACTGGTGAACGGCAACGTTGTTATTCAACGCGGAAAAAAGATTTTCCCCGGAGACGTCGTACGGGTTCTCACGCAACCGCCCATTGAACTTCAGGCCGTTTTATCTTCTCAATCCGACAACAAATAGCATTTTGCCATTCAGAAAGGCAACCAACATGTACATTTTATCCATCGATCAAGGAACGACCGGAACCAAAGCGTCGCTGATCGACCAGAATTGCCAGATCGTCGATAAATCCTACCGTGAATTTCACCAAATCTATCCGAAACCCGGTTGGGTCGAACACGATCCGCTCGAAATTTGGCAAACTGTCGTTGAGACAATTGGAGATGTTTCCGCTCGACATCGCGGTGAAATTCTCGCACTCGGCATCACCAATCAGCGCGAGACGACCGTTGTCTGGAATCGGAAAACCGGTTTGCCTGTTTATAACGCCATCGTCTGGCAATGCCGCCGAACGACGGAGATTTGCCAGAGTTTAAAACCGTTCGAGCCGTTCTTCCGCGAAAAAACCGGATTGCCCATCGACGCCTATTTCAGCGGCACGAAAATCAAATGGATTCTCGAAAATGTCCCAGATGATCCAACTGATTTGCTGTTTGGAACAATCGACACATGGCTGATCTGGAAACTGACAAACGGTAAGGTTCATGCAACCGACTTTACGAACGCTTCGCGAACGCTCATTTACAACATCCGAAAAAAATGCTGGGACGAGGAACTCTGCCGCCTGCTGTCCATTCCGATGAACATTCTCCCAACCGTGAAGAACGCCATCGATGATTTCGGCGTCGTGGAGACAATTCCTGCTATTGATGGCGTTCCGATTGCGGGCGTCGCAGGCGATCAGCAAGCCGCACTCTTCGGTCAGAATTGTATCAAAAACGGCGAAGTGAAAAATACTTATGGCACCGGTTGTTTTATTATGATGAACACCGGCGACCGCTACATCGCGTCTCATAAAGGATTATTGACAACGCTGGCGATCGGCGGTTCCGGAGAACCCTGCTACGCGCTGGAAGGCTCGATCTTCATCGGCGGTGCGGCAATTCAGTGGTTGCGCGACGAATTAAAAATGATCGAGAAAGCTTCTGACAGCGAAGCCGCGGCTTATGCTGTCAATGACAACGGCGGCGTCTATCTCGTGCCAGCGTTCGTCGGACTGGGCGCGCCACATTGGGACATGGAAGCAAGAGGCGTTCTGGTCGGATTGACACGAGGCGCGAACCGCAACCACATCATCCGAGCGGCGCTGGAATCCATGGCTTATCAAACGCACGACGTACTGAAAACCATGGAAGAGGAAACGGGAATATCAATTGCCAAACTTTTCGTGGACGGCGGCGCGGTAGCAAACAATTTCCTGATGCAATTTCAAGCGGACATAATTGGCTGTCCGGTTTTTCGTCCATTGAATATCGAATCCACTTCGCTCGGCTCGGCGTTCCTCGCTGGACTCAAATCCGGTTTTTGGAAAAGTAACGCCGACCTGATCTCCGTCAAGCAATGTGACAGAACATTTTCTCCCGAAATGCGAGACTCACAACGCGACCGGCTGATCGTCGGCTGGCAGAAAGCGGTCAGACAAGCGAAGACGAGATAAACCCGCTGAGAACACAGAAAACACAGAACAGAACGCCGATAGACACAGATAGAAAAGATATTTTTGCATATGTCTGTTCCATTCGCGTCATCTGTGTTCTATTTCTTTAAGATTAACCACAAAGTTTTTTTAAACACTAAGGCTCTAAGCCTAATTAGTTCGGTAAAAAGCCGAGTAAGTTCATATAAAGGGTGAACTGTCTTGTATCCGATGTCGGGATGATCATTCTGATTTCCCGTCGATCTCTCCCCTGCTAAAGTATTTTACGCCTAAAGATGAAGGAACCAATCTTTTAGTTTGATATGATCCGTTAATATTAGTAATATTCTCTCGGGTGAAAGGAAACCGATCCGAATATGTGTTCTAAATACGGTATCCCGAAATACGAACCGCACCTGTTTGAATCACGCCGCGAATTTCTGGAGGCCTATCGGGATGATTTGTTAAACCTGATCGGAAAGACTATCGACGGCTATTTGCTCTTTTATGATGAAAGGGATAATGAATGGAATAAGGACGCGCCGACTATTCTGATCATCGACGGCAGACATTACGAGTTTACCGCCTTCCAGATCGACTATTTCAATATGACTATTGACGCGGTCGATTTAAATATTCTAACCGATTGGTACGCCAGAGAAGTTGCTGAAAAATTTGTCTGGAAGAAAAACTATATCAATTGGGTCAACCGGGTAATCGGCCGTAGAATATTGGGAATTAATCTGCTGGGGACTCAATTTGAACCGATTTCTATCACAAACGAATTTCCAAACCGCCGCGACTACGAAGACCGGGCGCTGAATGGAATCGAGTTCATGCTGGATAAAGCAACCGATTCGGGAAAATATACTTTTTTTCAAGTTTATAACGATACTGACGAGATCGGAATTGAAGTCATTAACGAATCCAATTATTAAAATTTCAGTCGGGGAAAAAAGAGATCCAGTATAACATCCTGTTTCGGCTTAAAAGAATCCATAACTCAAAATATCATCGATCCCGAAGTTATCGATCATATCAGCCGGGGTGGGATCGTTTTCTACGAGAAAAAACGGCATCCGTGACAAGTAAAGTGGTGCTGTTCAAAGCACGGTGCCAGTCACCGAACAAATGCTTGACAATGGAAATGGGAATCAGTAAAATTCTCGTAGTGTGACTAAAAAAAATAAATCAATTGGATTATCAACATTGAAACATAAAGAATCATTCCTTACATGGGCGGAGAAAATCACTAAATGTCAACTGAACCAGTCGAAATTGCCTTACCTCGCGTCATCCGAGAAAAAACTGAATATTATAGGTCAAAAATTTTCATAGGAACGCATCGAACCTGTTCATGCGCTCCAAATAATTTAAATTGTTTATCAGCAAAAGATTGGCTCAAAAGTCAAATTGGTGTTTGGCAATTTTTCTATGAAGGCAGAGACATTCGAGACAAGAAATTACATCCCGCCACTTTTCCAATTTCTTTAGCCAAAAAGGTAATCAGCGTTTTTACTCACGAAGGCGAATTAGTTCTTGACCCATTCGTAGGAAGCGGCACTTCACTCGTAGCCGCTCAAGACCTAAATCGAAATGCTGTGGGATTTGACTTGCAAGAAAAGTATATCGAGTTATGCGTTAAGCGACTGGCAAGCAACAAGTTATTTAATCAAGCGCAACAAGTGGCTATCCAAGATGACGCCTTGCATATTCCAAATTATCTAGAACCTGGTTCAGTCAGTCTAATATGGACTTCCCCGCCATATGCCAATTTATTAAATCGAAAGCGAAAAAATAAATCTAGGCGAGAGAGAAATAACGAGCAACTCCATCAAGTAGAGCAGTATTCCCAAGACCCAAGAGATTTAGGAACAATGGCTTTGGATGAATACACTTCGGCAATGGGCGATATTTTCGAGAGATTATTGCCATTACTTCACCCAAAAGGTCATTGCGTAATTAATGTCCCTGATATGTGGTGGGAAAATGAGCGCATCACAATTCATGTTTCCCTAATAAACGAATTGCGCCAACGTGGTTACGAACTCCGAAATACAATCATCTGGGATAGAACCAACATAGTGAATAACATCGGTATTTTTGGATACCCTAGCAATTACATCACAATGGGTACAACTTTTGAATATCTGCTCGATTTCTGGAGATCTCCCGAAGCATGAAAACATACACCAAAGAATCGCTTATCGCCGCTTTGCAAGATATAAAAAATCGTGGATGGATTCCCAATGCCCGCCCGGGAAATGTTGGTGGTATCGGAAACACGCTGGAAGACCTTCTTGGTATTCAAGAAAATAATTTACCAATTCCAAATGCCGCTGAATGGGAATTGAAATGTCAAAGAGCAGAAACAGCCGCATTGACTACTTTATTTCACATGGAGCCATCCCCACGAGCCTTGAAATTTGTGCCAAATATTCTTTTGCCGAAGTATGGTTGGAAACATGAACTTGCAGGCGCAAATTATCCCGCCAATGAGATGAGTTTTCGCCAAACAATACACGGTCGTGAAAGAAGTGACCGGGGTTTTATGGTAGAAATTGATAAGAGCAATCGAAAAGTTTTAATTTCCTTTGATTCAAGCAAAGTAGATTCTCGCCATGCAGATTGGTTAGAATCGGTCAAAAAACGTGTTGGTTTGGGCGAATTGAATCCACAACCATATTGGGGCTTTGACGATTTGAATCACAAAGCAGGCACAAAACTTCTGAACACTTTTTATGTCCAAGCGGAAGTTATGAAAGATGGGGACAAAGAATTTTTCCACTACAACCGAATCTTGATTTTGCGGGGTTTCAGCGTTGACAATTTTGTCAAAGCACTTGTTGAAGGAAATGTGCTTGTAGATTTTGACGCTCGTTCAAGTCATAATCATGGCACAAAATTCAGATTACGACAAAATGCTCGACCAAAGTTGTATTCCGATATTCGAGAAGTCATGTAACGTAAAGAAATAACCTTTCTTATATATCAGATTCTTAAACGGACGTTAATTTCTCTAATAAACTAACCGCGAACGGATGGTTCCGGGCAATGCCGCCATCTTCCCCGCCAGCGCAGGTCCTTTGACGTCATCCACATCGATGAGCGAGTAGCCGACATGCCCGCGTGTCTGCAGGTGTTGGCCGGAGATATTCACGTGGTTTTGGGCAACCAACTTGTTGATCTTCGCCAGCATTCCGGGCACATTCTCATGGATGTTTGCGAATCGATGACTCCCGGCTCCCTTCGCCGCCTGAAGCACGGGAAGATTGACGCAGGTGGTCGTGCTTCCCGTCCGGATGTAGTCGATGATCCGCGCGGCGACAAACCTTCCGATATTTTGCTGGGCTTCCGCCGTCGAACCGCCGACGTGAGGCGTCAGGATGACATTTTTAAGACCTCGTACCGGGCTGAGGAATTCCTCTTTGTTGCTTGCGGGTTCCTTTGGAAAGACATCCAGCGCAGCGCAACTACTGGAAAGTCCTGAAAAACCGCCTAAAGAAAGAGGGCAGCGAGTCGGTTACAAAATGTAACCGACTGAAACTGCCGGCGGCCGATGGAAAGTCCTATCTCACCGATGTGGCTGATCCGAGCACCTCAAACTCGACATCCATACCATTTTGTTGATGTCAACAAAATGATCGGGATCGGCAAAGGCGGACAGCGAACAAATGCTTGACAATGGAAATGGGAATAAGTAAAATCCGGTCGTCATGAATAGACAAACGCAATATGAATCGGTAAAGTTAGTCAAAGAAAAACTTACCGGTTTCTTCATTAAGAAACTGATCAAAAATGTTTTTCTATCAGGAAACTTATCTGTCTATAGACAAACCTTGAAACAAGGTGAACATGCAGGTTAAACATATGTTAGGCTTGCTACTTATTTTAATTTACATTCCGTTCGAATATTTGGTTAAATTTCTGACAAAGAATTATTATTTGAGGAAAAACTTGTGACAAAAACTGAAATAACTGAATTAAAAAATGGAAATAATGGTGAACTTGGTAAATATTTAAATCCCGCTAATGATACCAAGACAATATTTTTTACTTTAGATAAATTGGGAAGATTACCAGAAAATTTTGATGGTAAATATTTCATTCCCCTATGTAATCATCCAATTGAAAAGATTAGATTATTGGCAGTTAAAAATATAGGTAAACTGTGTGATGAAAAATATTTAAATCAATTAGAGAATATTTCAATTTCCGATGAAAGTACAATGGTTAGACGGGAAGCTATTTCTTCAATTGGTAGAATGCGAAATAAAAATGCAATCCCTATCCTTATTAAAAGTTTAAAAGATTCTGACCCTAAAATTGTATTACAAGCTATTAGAGGCTTGCTAGTTTTTAATGATAACGACTTAGTTGTTGCTGAATTAAAAAAATTAATTAATCATCCCAACGAAGTAATTAAAAACGTAATCGAGAAAGAATATTTTGACCAATCTGAATTTGAATACAACGTTGATCACTGTAAATCTCCAGATTATCTTAAAAATGTTGTTGTTAACGGTGATGTTCTCGAGGTTTTGAAAATCGTTCCAAATGAATCTATCCATCTTACTTTCACATCACCACCTTATTATAATGCAAGGGATTATTCAATTTATCAAAGCTATGATGAATATTTAGAATTTTTGAGAGATGTTTTTAAAGAAGTTCATCGAATAACGAAAGAGGGAAGATTTTTCATATTAAATACTTCCCCAATAATTATTCCACGAGTCAGTCGCCAACATTCGAGCAAAAGATATCCAATTCCATTCGACATACACCCCTTTTTAGTTGAAATGGGTTGGGAATTTATTGATGATATTGTTTGGGTAAAACCAGAATTCAGCGCAAAAGATCGCAATTCTAGTTTTCGTCAGCACAGAAAACCTTTAGCATACAAACCTACGGCTGTAACAGAATATCTAATGGTATACCGTAAAAAGACACACAAATTAATTGATTGGAATATTCGACAATATGACTACAAAACGGTTCAAGAAAGCAAGGTCTTCGGTGAAATTGACCAAATAAACACTTGGAAAATAGATCCAACATTTGATATAACACATACGGCAGTTTTTCCAATTGAATTATGCCTTCGGGTTTTAAAATATTATTCTTTTAAAAACGATTTAGTCTTTGACCCATTTGGTGGTAGTGGAACTTTTAGCAAAGCTGCACAATCCCTCGACCGATTCTTTTTCACAACCGAAATATCAGATAAATATTTCGAACGAATAAAAGAAATTGTTGGTAAAAATGTTTTGTTTAATAAAGACTTTCCAAATAAATATTATTCATTCCAAGAATTCTATAAAATTAATGAGGTTAACAAATGACGCTTACCGAACAAGTTGCAAAAAATATTATCATCAAATTGTTAAAAGGTGAAGATTATCGGATTGAGATCGTTACACTTATCAATGCTCAATTTCTGCAATATTCAATCGATTTTTTCAAAAAGATTGTTGATGCAAAGTTAAAGAATGAAAAGATTACAAAAGACTGGTATAAAAAAGAATTTCTTTCAAGTGACTTAACCACCGAAGAAATTGCTATCAATTCCGGATTAAACAAGAAAACAATTTCTAATATGTATAACTCAGCAACAAGAGAGATTGTAATTGAAGCATCTAATACACATTATGAACAACTTTATAATGCTATTAGTGCTCTTGTTGATGACGAAAGTGATTTTAGTTTGACCCTTACTATAAAAATGAAAACTGTTAGTGTAGATTTGAATATCAATGAAAGTCTAATTGTCATTAACACATTAGCGGTAAAACGAGCTGCATTGAGAGGTGTATTGTGGAGCACTGCTGGTAAACGTGTTGAAAAACCATTAATGCAAACTCTTTGCAAGTTATACGGAGTTACAGATTCAAATTATGCTGTAAAATTAAAAGGGAAAAGCGATACTTATGAATCAACCTTTGAAAGAGAAATCGATTTTTATTTGGTGGAAGGAACAAATAATCATAAATGTGAAGTCAAGTTAATGGGCAAGGGTAATCCAGAAAGTGCTGATGCAGTTATTGCCAGAGATAGCAAAGTATTTGTTGCCGACAAACTTTCCGATACGAACAAAAATCAACTTGATAGTTTGAATGTGAATTGGGTTGAATTAAGGAATGCAAATGGTTATAAAAAATTCAGTGAAGTTCTTACGAAACTTAGAATACCATTTTCTTTAAATGGTGATTATGACGATGCAAAATTAGGACAAATATTTAAAGAAATATTTTAAACGCAAGATAACAAGCCAATCAACCCGGCCGTATATTTGCTTTTGGCAGTTTTTAAATTTTCTGGTTGATTGCTCTGTTACAAGTTTGTTGTTCTAATTAGTTCTATTAATTAACATTGTTGCAAACTGCACATGCGAAGAAAATTAAATGCAGTTTGCTTAATCTTTGGCGTTTTCTATCTAATCTACATTGCTGTTCCGGGCGGCGGGTTATCAGCAATGACGTTATGTCTCTCATCTAAAAACATCACAATGAAAACCGGAAATTATTTTATCCGTTTTCTACTCATACCTCAGCGATTTCACCGGAATGCGATCTGTCTAATAAACTAACCGTGAGCGGATGGTTCCCGGCAGAGCCGCCATCTTTCCCGCCAGCGCAGGTCCTTTGACGTCATCCACATCGATGAGCGAATAACCAATTTGCCCGCGTGTTTGCAGGTGCTGGCCGGAAATATTCACATGGTTTTGGGCAAATAACTTGTTGATCTTCGCCAGCATTCCGGGCACGTTCTCATGGATGTGCGCGAATCGATGAATCCCGGCTCCCTTCGCCGCCTGAAGCACGGGAAGATTGACGCAGGTAGTCGTGCTTCCCGTCCGGATGTAGTCGATGATCCGCGCGGCGACAAACCTTCCGATGTTCTGCTGGGCTTCCACCGTTGAACCTCCGACGTGCGGCGTCAAGATGACATTTTTTAGTCCCCGAACCGGACTGAGGAATTCCTCTTTGTTGCTTGCGGGTTCCTTTGGAAAGACATCCAGCGCCGCGCCGGCGAGTTTTCCTGAGTTCAGCGCCTTCGCCAGAGCGTCGATATCGACGATAAAGCCGCGGGAAAGATTCATGAAGATCGCGCCGTGCTTCATCAAGGCGATCTCCCGCTCGCCGATGATCCCGCGATTGCCGGGACGGCCGTCGATATGGCACGTGATGACGTCGGCAGTGGAAAGAAGTTCATCGAATGCGACCTTTTTGGCATTTCCTATGGAGAGTTTCTCGGAAACATCGTGATAGACGACTTCCATTCCCAGCGCTTCGGCAAGGAC
>PEYN01000038.1 GCA_002774355.1 Candidatus Marinimicrobia bacterium CG08_land_8_20_14_0_20_45_22
TGCAAATAACCGTCGTCATAAGTCGATGGAATGCCGTAATTCATTCCGCCGCCGAAGTAGGAACACTTGAAGACTGTCATGTTTTTGATGGTTCTCTCAGGAAATTCCTGACCGTCGAAAGTCAGGCAGCAGGTCATGTTTCCGAACTGAAAGACGTTTTTCAGTCCGGCGTACAGCGCGGCGACATCAATGTTCAAACGCTTCAGAAAAGACTGGAACGTTGTCTTGACGTTAAAGACTTCGATCGACCGGCTAATCACTCCGATGCTGGAATTTGCTAGAAAATACCGAACGATTTCCTTCCCATCTTTGACACATTCGATTTTCCCGACGTCGGCGAGATAGGAAACGGCATTTCTCGGATCGTCGGTAATCGGAGTTCGTTCCGGAAAGAGTTTGGCAATATCGCAACTGCTTCCAGCTGTTAAATAAATCAATTCGATATCCGGTGAAATAAGACGGTCATTTTCCATGACGCCGTTGAGAACTTCATTCAGCGTGCCATCGCCGCCGAAAACATAAAATTGGCGCCTGCCGTTTTTGGCTTCCGTCCGCGCAATTTCCGTCGCATGTCCGGAAAAGGTCGTTTCCCGAGCATCGACTTGCAGACCGAACGATTCGGCTCTTTCCATAAACGCCTTCCAACGACTGACGGCTTTCCCTCCGCAAGCCAGTAAGTTGCAGATGACAAAAATCTCGTTCGGATTATTTTCCTTCAGTGAAGCGATAAATCCTCCCAGATCGGCGCGTCTTGCAAGCGTCGAATCATCGCATCTTTTTCCGAATCGTTTTTCCGAAATGCCGCATACAAATTGACCGGAATCGAGATACGCAGGAAACCTCTCGACGCTGACGAGACTAATTGGCTGTCGGGAAATCCGAACCGAAACAGGCGATATTTTTTCCGGTTCTTCGCAACTATAAACCGCACCAGATCGCGGACGGCGAAATCACATCCTTCGGAAAACACAACATGCCGAACGGCGATTTCGGCGATCGGTTCGCCTTCTGGCGGCAACAAATGAAACGGCGATGTCAGAAACCGAACCGTCTTTGCGGCGCCGCCATATTTTTCGATGACGGTGCGTTTGAAACCAGACTGATCCCAAAATGAGAGCGCGGCGATCAATTCTCCACCTCGCACAGCCACAATAAAATTCTCCAACGAAAAACCGGGTTGTGTCAATAGCCGGTCGAAATGCGACTCGGAAATGAATGGATTCAATTCAAATTGCCGGTAAAACTCGATGAACAATCGACGCAAGTCTGGTAAATCTTCAGCACGGCAGATTCGGATTTCGAGATTTCGGGAAGTCGATCGCCGGAAAAACGGGATCAAATAAGTAACCCGGAAAGTCTTCAGCAGATCGAATCCCGGGATTCCTGCTCGTCCGGAAAGGAGCGAAATCATCGCCTGATTGCGCTTCATGGCAAGGATTACGCCGAAACGCGCATCGCTGGAAAGCAGAAAATCGGAAACGGCTCGCATTAGGCGGAAAGCCGTTATGCCGTTTCGGGCGGAATGGCGAATCTTAATGCCGCCGATATAGGCAATGCGCAGAGGTTGGTATTCAATCAAAACCGACCGGAAGGAACAACCGACCGCGCCGAGAATCTTTCCCTGCTCTTCGGCGACAAATACTTGCGCATCTTCGCCCTGCAAATTCGCCAAAATAAAATAATCAGGCGACCGATCGACACCCACGACCAATGAGGCATTCATTGGTGTCTCGCGCGACAATTCCAGTAGTTCGCTGTTATCTTTCGGAGTGGCTATACGGATGTTCATCGACGCTTTCTTTCATCGCCAGAAAAGTTACCGAATGTTCATTTTCCTTTTCAATATAAATTTCTAACGTGGCGGTTCGGACTTGATTCGCCAGATAAGGAAAACCATATAGAAGGAATATCTGAAATTTCAGCGATCCGTACCCGACGGAAAGGCCAACTGATCGACGAAAATATCCTGAAATTCCGGATCCGCGGCGAGCGGAACATGCTCAACTTTTTGGAGGATTTCGTCGAAATTATCTTCACGGAACAGCGCGAGCTTTGCACCTCTCAGCGCCGTATTGCCCGATTGAATTAAGACACTGTCATTGAAATTCAGCAGGCCAATTCGTCTGGCGCTGGATAAATTGATATAGTTTCCAAATGCTCCCGCTATATGCACTTCATGCAAATCGGATTTCTGGAGCGACAATTGTTTCAACAAGATTTCCACACCGGCAGCAATCGCGGCTTTTGCTAATTGTAATTCCCGAATGTCGTTTTGCGTAATCGAGACCGGCGGAATCAGTTCCAATATTTTTCGTGAATCCAACAACCGCCCGCTCGAAGCGATCCGACCGAGTTGCAATCCGCAGGCGACAGCATCGACCAATCCACTTCCGCAGATTCCTTTCGGCAAACCATTCCCAATGATTTCGTACGCCAATTGTTTATCACGAATAGTCACTTTTGAAATGGCGCCTGTCGATGCGCGCATTCCTTGTGAGATTTTTGCGCCCTCGAACGCCGGCCCGGCCGCAGTCGATGAACAGAGAATTCGCCGTTTATTTCCGATCACCACTTCGCCATTCGTTCCCAGATCGATCAGGCCAATCATTTCTTCGGATTCCGACATGCCGACGGTGATAATGCCAGCAAGCAAGTCACTTCCGACGAATCCACCAAGGCATGGCAAGAAGATAACGTCCGGATTACTCCGAAAATTCCATTTCAGATCGCTCGCCTTCCAGACGAATTCTCCGTCCTGCTCAGGCTGAAACGGAAATCGTGATAGCGGCAAAACATCGATACCGTTGAACAGGTGATGCATCGCCGTGTTGCCAACGATGACGATTTTTTTCAGCGGCAGATCTGATTCCGTCAGCAATTCGCCGATCATTGCGCCAAGTTTTTTAAGAATCAGATTTCGCAAGGTCGCCGCACCGCTTTTATTCAAAGCAAAGTCGATGCGACTCATGATGTCCGCACCATGTTGGGCTTGTGGATTCAGCGCCGACCTAACGCCAAGAATATTGCCGTTTCGCATATCCAGCAGTTGGACGACGAGCGTCGTCGTTCCCAGATCGATTGCCACGCCAAGCCCTCCGACATATTTTGCCTGAATTCCCGTTTCATCGCCAAGAATAGCAGTTTCAAACTGTATTAATTCAAGCGTCACTGGTTCAAAAACTCGGCATTGACATGCCATCCGTAACCCATCTTGGATTTCTTGCTCCGAGAGTTTTCGCCGCTGAACGTCGTTGAGTTCCAGATTCCCGTTAATGATTTTTACCAAACAACCTCTGCAGAGTCCCTCGCCACCACATGGAAACTCGACGCCGAAGTCCCAGAGAACATCCTTCAGGGAAACGCCGGATTTGACTTCAATCGTCTTTCCCAGCGGCTCCAGACGGATTTTAATCACAGATTTTTTCATGCGGGAAACTAATCGCATTTTCCCAAAAAAGCAACGATGGGTTGAACTTCTCTGCCCAATTCGGTAATTTTTTTATTAAATTACTCAAAGTCGATTGTCTCACTTGAAAGGTTGACGATGAAAGGAATGATTCATGTTTACACCGGCGACGGAAAAGGGAAAACGACCGCCGCGTTGGGTTTGGCGCTTCGCGCTTACGGAGCGGGACTTCGCGTAGTGATTTTCCAATTTGTCAAAGGTCAAATCTATAACGAAATCAAAGCTATCCGCGAATTTTTACCCGCGATTATTATCAAGCAATTCGGACGCAAATGCTTCATCCGATCTGAGCCGGAACTGGAGGATATTCGCCTCGCGCAGGAAGGTTTGAAAGAAGCCAAACGCGCCGTCGCGGACGGTCAATACGATCTAATCATCCTCGACGAAGCAAATATTGCCATTTATTTCAAACTGTTCACTGCTGATGAACTGCTGGAACTCATTCACTCCAAACCCGAAGGCGTCGAACTCGTGATCACCGGCAGAAAGGCCGACCCGAAAATTCTCGCCGCCGCCGATTTAGTGACGGAAATGAAGGAGATCAAGCACTATTATCAAAAAGGAATTCCAGCCAGACCGGGAATCGAGTATTGACAGTTTTTTTGGACTACGTCAGTAGAACAGACGCAAGTTTATAAGTGGAGATCTACTGTTTAAGACTTCCACGGATATTTACCTTCGAGATAACCCCTGTGGTCCGTTTCAACAACATTAGAATTTACGAGAGCGCATTACTAAGATTTAGCATTTTCGCTAACACTGTCTCTTCGGTCAATTCCTTTTTGGCAAGTAACTTAAAGTAATCGGCGACCATTTTGGAAAATGGTTTGCTTTTTGTATCTGAAGTACTTTTATCCTTCTCAATCTGTCTTCAAAAAAATATTTGCCAAATTAGGTTGCCCTAATTAAATTAGCGCCGCATGAAAAATGAAGCGCTAAACGAACAGAATCTCTCCCAAGCACAAGAAGACTATCTCAAGATCATCCTCGACCTAATCGGCTCCCACCGCGTCGCCCGCATTAAGGAAATCGCTCAGCGCAAGAACGTTAGCATGCCGACCGTCAGCGAAGCCATGCGAAAATTGGCGCAAGACGGACTGATCAATTACTCCGCACATGAATTAATCGAATTAACCCCTCAAGGAGAGCAAACCGCTCATCAAATAACCGCCCGGCATCAATTCCTCCGTTATTTTTTACAGGAAATCCTGAATATACCAACCGATACCGCCAACGCCGAAGCATGCGCGCTGGAGCATCATCTTAGCGCAGAAACGCTCGAACGATTGATTCTGCTCTACCAATTTTTAACCAACTGTCCGCGTTTCGATGAAAATCTGATTGAAATTTTCCGACAATGTCTGACGGCGGAAAACCAGCCTGACCACGCCGAGTGCCACGATTGTTTCGTCAAAATCGCCTTTCCGCATACTCTGCCCGACCATCACACCATACATATCCGGTTAGCGGACTTACCAGAAGGACAGGAAGGCGTCATCGTGATTCTGGGCATAGAGGCAGAAAAACGCCGTATTCTCATCGGACAGGGATTCGTTCCGGGCGCTACTATTAAAATGGAACGGTCGGCTGTCGGCGATCAACCCTTCATCGTCAAATTAAAAGGGCTTCAGAGCAAAATCAGTCCCGAACTGGCGAGACTGATCGAAGTCGCTGTTCAATCGGAAAACCAGCAAACAAATATGAATACTAATGAAACAGTTGTAACCCCATCAAATTTAGCCGGAGTCCCGACCGGTCAACGTTTCCGCATTAAAAAAGTATGCGGCGAGGGCGAAATCTGGCAACGCCTGATCGACCTTGGCTTCATCAAAAACGAAGTCGGCTTGGTCATCCGTGAGGCTTTATTGAAAGACCCGATCGAGGTCGAGATCAAAGGCACGCGCGTTTCTCTCCGGCGCAGTGAAGCCCGGTTGATCGAAACCGAGGTCCTCAATTGAATTTTCATCGTCGCGCCCGCCTCCGTTACGGCCACGCCTCAACGGCTTCATCTGATAATGCCACAACAATCCGCATCGCATTAGCTGGCAATCCGAATTCCGGTAAGACATCAATCTTCAACGCTATCACCGGTCAGCATCAGCATATCGGTAATTATCCGGGCGTAACCGTAGAGAAAAAGTTCGGACGGATACGCTACAAAAATGATCTCCTAGAAATTATTGACCTGCCCGGCACTTACAGTCTGACAGCTTATTCGATGGAAGAGATTGTCGCCCGGGATTTTGTCATCCAGGAAAAACCGGACGTCATCATCGATGTCCTGGACTCGACCAATCTGGAAAGGCATCTTTATCTGCTATTGCAATTTCAGGAACTCGGCGTGCCTTTAGTCGGCGCTCTGAACATGTCCGACGAATGTGAGGCTAAAGGCATTCATGTTGACCAAAATCAAATGTCCGCCATTCTGGGAATTCCGCTCGTTAAAACGATCGGCAATAAAGGTTCTGGGTTGGGAAAATTGCTGGATACCGCTATTCAGGTTTCTAAGGGAAAACTACCGGTCGATCAAAGGCATTTAACTTATGGCGATGATGTCGAAACCGCGCATAATCAGATCATCGCATTGCTGGGAAGCGATCCTGCTTTTACTCGGAAATATCCGCCTCATTGGCTCGCAATCAAATTGCTTGAAAAAGACCGTGACGCCATTCAAAAAGTCCAGCATGGGCATACACAGGCTACCACAATTTTAGCAGAAACTGACCGCATCCGGCAACATCTCGAAAACCATTTTAAGGACGACAGCGTCGCGATTATCGCCGAACAACGCTACGCTTACATCAATGGCACAATCCGCGAAACCGTTACAGTCGCCCGTACTCGTCCCGCAGTCGATCTGACCGAACGCATCGATCGAATCGTACTCAACCGATTTCTTGGCATTCCGATATTCTTGTTGGTGATGTTTTTAATCTATCAGGCAACTTTCGGGCTAGGTAATCCCCTGGCCGGTTATATCTCGGATTTGTTTACGCGTCTATCAGAAATTATCAAGGATTCAATGCCTCCCGGACAGTTTCGGGATTTTTTAACGGATGGATTGATTGCCGGAGTAGGCGGCGTACTGGTTTTCCTGCCATTAGTTGTTTTACTCATGCTTGGGTTGTCCCTGCTCGAAGACACCGGTTATATGTCCAGAGCGGCATTCGTCATGGACAAGTTATTCCATATCTTTGGCCTGCATGGACGGAGTTTTATCCCATTCATGTTAGCAACCGGCTGTGCGGTGCCTGCCATCATGGCCGCCCGTTCCTTAGCCAATAGGCGCGACCGAATCATCACCATTTTGGTTACGCCGTTCATGATGTGCGGAGCCAAAACGCCGGTCGTCGCTATGTTAGCCGCGGCTTTCTTTCATGAAAAGGCCGGATTGGTTTTTTGGGGCGTGTGGTTTTTCGGCTGGGTCGCGGCATTGACGACTGCCCTATTTTTCCGGAAAACCTTCTTCAGGGGCGATCAGAGTCCGTTCGTGATGGAACTGCCGCCTTACCGACTGCCCTCCCCGCACAGCGTTCTGATCCACATGTGGCAGAGAACGCTGTCCTATATTCATAAAGCCGGGACGATCATTTTGGCTGCGGCCATCATTATCTGGTTTGCTCTCAATTATCCCAAACCAGCCTCCACAATTCAGCCAGTCGCCGCACATTCCGGAATCGAACTAAGCCAATCCGCACCGCTGACAACGCCGGAGCAAACCCTGCGTTCCAGTTTTGCTGGAAAAATTGGAGTCGGGCTCGAACCGGTCTTGAAATTAGCCGGTTTCGACTGGAAACTCGGCGTCACTCTCGTCGCTGGTATCGCCGCGAAAGAGGTCATCATTTCCACGTTAGGCATTCTCTACGGCATCGAAGAAGAAAATCAGGCGCCGGAAGATCATGCGAAAATGACAGCAGTGGGTTGGCGGATCAGTCGCGATCCAGCGTACTCGCCGCTTATCGCTTTTGCATTGATGATTTTCGTAATGCTTTATATTCCCTGCCTTGCCACCTTAGTCATGGTCAAAAAGGAACTCGGCAGTTGGAAATGGCCGCTTTTTCAAGCAGGTTATACGCTGGTGCTCGCTTTCTTAATGGCGGTTATCATTTTTCAGGGTGGATTGCTATTTCGATCCGTTTTCTGAGAATCAAAAAAATCTAAACTAAACTTGATTGTTGGAATCGACCGTAACCTCAGATTTAAATCCGATAAAAAATGATGATAATACTGAATTAAAAAGGCGGGAAATTCCCCGCCTTTTTAACTTATTCTGAGATTGCTTCTTTATTGTACGGAATGATGTCCGAATTTCCAGCGTTTGTTGCCCACATGATACGGAAACGCCCAGTAAGTCGCTTCAAACGGAGCATTTTTATCGAAAATAGACGACAAGTTAATGACATCAAAGAAGGTGCGACACATCGGTGAACGTTGTCCATGAAGTCGAATTTCGCCGACGAATGAACCGTCATTTTCCGGATCTTCGAGCGGTTGTCTAAATTTCATCATGCCACGAGTCACACCGTAGTGAACCAGCGCCAGTTCACCCGGTTCATAAAAGAAGGGGTCAGGATTGGTGACATCAATTTCGACCGAATATTTTCCGCTCGGACGCAGACTCGCAATATTGGAACGGTCGAAGAAAACGCTCAATAAAGTATTTTCTGAGTCGTTAGATAATTCGATGGTGAGACTGTCATCCCGCAAACTAAGATGGGTAATTTCGATAGAGCAGTTCTCCGTGCGAGAGATAATCGGTGAAAATGCTGTTACGCGCCAGTCTTTCCTATCGTCGCCGGTGTCGGCTACTTTATGAAGTTTGAGCCGCTGATAGGCGATTTCGGTGAATGGTTTTGAAACGGAATCGGCAATACCGCGATTCACTGTATCTCTTAGAATCACGATAAATTTCCCAGATGTCGTCGTCTTTATCAATGCTGTCGCCGACGAATCGTCAACCAGTGTAATATCTGTTTCCATGGTCGGCTTGGTCGCGATTTTCCTGCCGAATTTGACTAAACGATAATTCATTGGAAAAGTATCGCCGGTCGCTTCGGACAATTCGCTCAGAGATTCGTAAACAGATTCCATTGCACCAGAATCATTGATGCCTTCAGTGACAACGGCGTTGTCCGACTCTACGATCTCTTTCAGTGCTGAAATCAAGTCGTTCTTTCCGGAAGTCGGCGAGTCACAGCCGATGATAAAAAGTGCGAGTATCAGCATGATGGCACTGCCAAATCTAGCTTTTGCGTTCATTTGGATTCTCCTTCATATTGAATGATTAGTAGGTTTTTTATTAGATTTATGTTTCCGGTTAAGGCTTCGATAGCGCAATTACGAAAGAAATAATCGTAAAATTCGGGCTGGAAATCTAAAATCGTATTCAAATGCAGAATCGGCATTTTAACAATATCGGTGTGCTCGAATAATTCCCGAATTGCCTCGCTCGAAAAGCCAACAACATGAATGGCATCGCAATCGAGTTTTTGAGCTTCTTTAAATTGATCGACCGTGTTGACTTCTACATCGAATCGGATTTTTTTTCGAATATCGCCGATTTCCGATTGAAGGTGTTTCAGCGCTTTTTCCAAGCCGCCGGCGTATTTCACATGGTTTTGGGTAACGTAAATCGCATTTTCCAGTCCGTGTTTGGAACTGACACAACCGCCGGTTTCCAGCGCAATTCGGTCGATGACTTCAAAGATCGGTGAAACGCTCGCACCGGGAACGAGTTTTTTCCCAACTTTTTCGAGAAATTGCACCGCCGAGCGCGTCGCCGTGGCAATTCCGGACATTCTGCCGACAATCCACGTGACGAGCCGTTCAAGTTTCAGAATTTCGGCGCCGTTTCCTTCGATTTGACAAAGGACGGTTTGGCCGTGAATTAGGTCGCCTTCGTTTAGGTTCCAGCGTAATTTCACGCGCTCGCCAGCCGGGCTGAAAAGCGCCGAGATGACTTCTTTTCCCGAGAAAATCCCGCTTTCCAAAGCGACCAATTCGCCTTGAACGTGAACGGGATACAGAGAAACATTCTCCGTCGTCAAATCGCCCGAACCGATCTCGATTTCCTTCATCCAGTCGAGGACGCGCAACACGGCGGAATTATTCATGTTCTTCTTCCATTTCTTCAAAGTCTTCGTTGGATTCATCCATCATCGGTGGATACGGCGACATTCCGGGTTTCAGAACGCCCCTTCCGAATGGAGCAGTTTCCGGAAAATTTTTCATCTTAGTCTTTTGTTCAGGTGTTAAAATCTTCCGAAATTCCATCCGCTCATCAGTACTTAATACGAACAGCAGACCGCGAAGATCGTTCACTTTTTTCACTTTGATGTCGATGTCTTTTTTCGCTTCGTCTTTTTGAATCGCCTCTTCGAGTTCGATCCGTGCAACTTTCAAATCGGCATTTAGTAGAATCCGTTTCTTGGCGAATTCAGTGTTCATTTTATGCATCCGCTCTTTCTGAGCATCAGTCAGTTCAAGACGATCGGCGATCTGTAAAAGCGGTCTTTCAATTCCGGCTTGCGGTGTCCGCCGGATAATTCTTTTCTCGATCATTCTCTGTGGAGCGGCAAAAATCTGAGAACTTAGAAATAAAAAGACAATTACGAATGCGGTTAAATGTTTCATGGTCTTCCCCTGTCTATAGGTTTTTTGGGTCGATCTTTGGCGTCGAGCGTCCGCATCAAACACTCTCTGAACTGCGTCTCAAAATACATATATCGCATTTGTTGTACAGACGTCAGGATGTCGGATATGCCGAGGATGAATTGCTCTTTCATTTTTGCTATATCTGTTTCAATTTCCGCCAATCTTCTGGCTGTTTTCCGAACATCTTCGTCCGTAGGGCTGAAATCCGGCTTTTCGGATTTTTCAAACATTTCCCTAAGAAGACGGTTACGTTCACCTTGTTTTTTCCGAATCGCTTTTTCATATTCGTGCAGTTTCGGAAAGAACACCGTCGATTGCTCGGATGACAGGTCTAAGAACTCTGTCATTTTCCAGATACGGATATTTTCCAACTTTTGCCGCCGGTTCTTGTCCATTCCGTGCATAGAGTCTTCCTGAGAAAATGCACCAGCGATCGGAATTAACAAAATGACGAAGTATAAAAATATTTTATTCATATCAGCTCCTATTACCACGTCAATTTTTTCATAATGAAACGCTCTTGATTTCATTAACAAAGGACTCGAATTCACTCTCGTCCATCGCGCTGGACGCCAGAACATACCGGTCGATCGGTAACTGTTGCTGATCTTCGAGAATGTACCGCACGACGGTTTTTTCATATTCTTCATCCGAATTCGACAGATTCAGAGCATCCGACAATTCTGCGAAAAATGTCTCGTTCAATGCCAATTCATTTCCCGATAAAGCGGCGATGGATTCGTTCTTCTGGCGAACGTTTTCCCACATAAAAATCGAGACTGTCAAAACAACGGCAGTCAACGCACCGAACGCCGGAATCGCTCGCCAAAAAATCCGACGACGGATTCGACGTTCATCGATCCGCCGGTTGAGATTGACGATTAACTCGCTTCCATAAGCATCGGGCGTCTCAACCTTTTCAGCAATCATCGATTTGCGGATCGACAACGCTTCCTTATAAAAAGAAGCACAGGATTCGCAAGTCTCGCAGTGCAATTCCACCAGCGAACGTTCGTCGGGCGAAGCAACATCTTCGATTAGTAACGGAATCAATTCCCTGATGTTTTTACAACGATTCAAAATTCACTCCTACTTTATTTAACAATATTCGGAGGTTGTTCACGGCGTGGGAAAAATTCACCTTTGCCGCGTTCTCCGTGCACTCCATGATGGCGGCGATTTCCTTGAAAGACAACTCCTGATAAATTCGCAACATTACCGTAACCTGTTGCCGCGGCGGTAGTTTTCCAACCGCACGTCTGAGAATCTCTCTCAATTCTTCCGATGGAGAGTTCGGCACTTCTTCTCGAATAGAATATGCGCTTTCCAAATTTAAAAATTGATGCAATTTCTCCCGTCGCAGATAGTTGATCGCCGTGTTGACGGCAATCCGGTAAATCCATGTCCCCGGTTGAGATTGATAGCGAAATTTTGAAAGATTTTTGTACACTTTCAGAAATGTCTCCTGCATCAGATCGTCCGCTTCTTCGTGACTTCTAACCATTTTCCGGAGCAAACTGTAGATTTTCTGGTGATTTTCACGTACCAGTTGGTTGAACGTAACTTCATTTTCTTTTAACTCTTTTGGATGCTCCAAGATTTCAAATTCCCGTACACAACGTTTTAGACGACTATTTCCCGATAAAAGTTAAATATGTTTCTCCGTACCGCATCACGAGTCCATCTCATTTTGAATTCTAACAAATTCCGATAAATCTCTTTCCGTTTGGTCAAGTCGTTCATCAGTCACGAGCGTTTCAACAATCTTTCCACGCCGGATAAAATACAGATAATGCTTCGTCACGTTCAATCCCGACCATTTCTTTAGCAACAACGCATACAAATCCAGTTGAGCGCGATATTTTTCCAGCAGTGCTTCAGGAATTGATTCACCGATCCGGTCAGACTTAAAATCAATGATGCCAAACGAATCCGAAGCATCACGCAAAAGACAATCGATCATTCCTTCGACAATAACGCCGACAAGTTTTCCAATAATTCCAATTTCCCGCCTAATTTCCGTCGCCGAATTCAGCACCGCTCTTAGCGGATTGCCCTCCTGAAGTACCATCAGCGCCCAATCGGACAATATTTTTCTCAGTTGGTCTTTTTCTTCGATAGACATCAGAAACGACGCGAGCGATTCCTCTGTTTTTTGCGTAAAATCTTCCAAGTTCTGGAAGTCCCATCGACTGAAAATCTGATGAATGAGTGTTCCAATCTCAGTCGGAGAAATCGGATGCCGATCCATTTCCGGCGTAGCGGCGATTACCACAAATTGATACCGTTTTGCGACAAATTCGGCGAAGCGCGTCGGCGTTATTTTCACTTGACTGACGGGCATTTTCACCGGCTCAACCATTCTCCAAATATCGTCGGGCAAATTGACCGTTGATGACTTTTCCAATGATGAATCAGCCGATCCGGATTTCCGGTAATTTTCAAACAATTCCGTAATTGTTTTCTCGTGTATGACGAATAGCGATTTTCCCAAATTAGCGTCCACATACGGTTTGACAAAGCGCCAGATCGATTGATTCAAATTCTTTTTCTTGCGGGATGTTTCGTCGGCAGAAAAAACCAGCAACGATTGCGCACGTGTCGCCGCGACGTACAGCAGTCGTTTTTCTTCTGCCTGCGAGCGTTTATCGTCGCGAGTTTTTAGGTATTTATATAAGAATGACTGGCGATCATCGAACGGCATTTTCAGACTGAGCGCCATGCCTTCGCCTTGATGAAAAACCAACCGGTCTTTGTTGATGTTGAGTTTTGACGAAAGAAACGGCACAAAAACGATTGGGAAATCCAGACCTTTAGACGCGTGAATTGTCATAATCGTCACGGCATCTCCGGTTTCCGACGACAAATTTGCTTCTCCCTCACGCACCTCTATCGACCGGTAAATACTGATTCTCCGAATAAAATCAATCGGCGTAATGTTGCCTGCATCGCTCCACTCCAAAGCCAACCCGCAGAGTTTTTGAATATTTGCAACAGCCTGATCGCCGTCAGACAATGTACCGATGATTGTAAGATAATCAGTCTTGGATATAATTTTCGTTAGAATTTCCGCCGTCGATGTTCCAGAAAGGTTTTCCCGAAGTTCGGAATAGACCGAAAAAAACCTGTCCAACCGAGCTTTTTCTTCGACTTCCAGAGAAACCTCGTTGGGTAAGATTCCTGCAAAATAATTCCGAATTCCCTCGAATAATCCCGATCCAAAACTGAACTTCGTCAGCGTATAATCACTTATTCCGAACATCGGCGATCGTAGAATAGCGATGAGCGCGACTTCATCGTAAAAGTTCAGAAGAACTTTAAGAAAATTGACGATATCCTGCACTTCCCGACGATCATAAAATCCAATTCCGCTTGCGACGTAGAAGGGAATTCCGAATTTCCGAAATGTCGATTCGATTTCTAACTGGTGTGTCCGAGAACGTAATAGAACGACCATATCACCGAATTTTGCCTCACGAATCGGTTCCGCTTTGATTTTTACAACCGGTTTACCGACAAAGTCA
>PEYN01000039.1:0-489 GCA_002774355.1 Candidatus Marinimicrobia bacterium CG08_land_8_20_14_0_20_45_22
AAGCGGCTGAGGAAAAATATCAATTAAAAGATGAAAGAATAAAGAAGCGCGAATATATTCTTGTCACGCTTCATCGCCCGTCAAATGTCGATTCCGCTGAAACTATGAAAGGATTGCTGGAAACCTTTGCGACGATTCAACAAAGAATGCCGATCGTCTTTCCGCTTCATCCGCGCACTCGGAAAATGATGGCGACATTTGGAATGGACAAACAACTCGCGCAAATGCCAAATCTCGTCATTACCGAACCGCTTGGCTATCTCGAATTTCTCAATTTACAAAAAGACGCCTTCATGCTGTTGACCGATTCCGGCGGAATTCAGGAAGAAACAACCGTTCTGGGAATTCCGTGTTTGACAATGCGAGATAACACAGAACGACCAATCACCGTCTGGGAAGGTACTAACGAATTGGTCGGCAACGATCCCAAACGAATCCTCGAAAGAACATTGTCGATTATCAATGGCGAAAAAAAGACCGGAAAAATAC
>PEYN01000039.1:527-1355 GCA_002774355.1 Candidatus Marinimicrobia bacterium CG08_land_8_20_14_0_20_45_22
AAAAATACCCGAATTATGGGACGGACATGCGGCGGAAAGAATTGTGGAAATCCTGAGAAACAGGAAATAATCAGAGAATAGGGAAATCAGTATCTTTTGGCGCATCTTCTCCCCCATTTTTCTTTTTATCTTATCTTTTTTTTCGCCAGCGGCGGAAAGGCTTTGGTCCAAAACTCCTATCCAATCACCCATTGAATAAACGGAATCGCTTTAATCCGTATGTCCCCAACTTCAATATCCTCCCACTGATCGCGCGTGATGATCAGTGCCTGATTCACTTTAAATTCCTCACAAGCTTTGACAATCGCATTTACCTCACTCCGACGAGTTTTTTCGTCCTCCATCCGATAACAAACCTGAACGATCCCAAATTCATTATCTTTCTGAAAATTCTGCGGGATGACAAAATCCACCTCTCTAACGGTTCGATCTTTCCAATAATATACTTCATCATATTTTCTTGCGAGCGTCTGATATACCAGATTTTCAAGTAACCAGCTGGAATCCTCCGCTTTAACAAACGCAACCGATCGTCTTCATAATTCACATACAGAATATTCGATGCCGGTGTCGATTTTATCAATTCCGTAACCATTTGAAAAAAAAGCGTACTTTGCGGACTTTGCGAGAAATATCTTATTGTTCTTCTCTGCGTACTCTGCTAGAAAGAATTCTCTGCGTACTCTGCGAGAAGTAATTCTCTGCGTACTCTGCGGACTTTGCGAGAAATATCTTATTGTTCCTCTTCGCGGACTCTGCGAGAAGTAATTCTCTGCGTACTCTGCGCGGACTTTGCGAGAAATATCTTATTGTTCATCTTTGCGGACT
>PEYN01000039.1:1380-5449 GCA_002774355.1 Candidatus Marinimicrobia bacterium CG08_land_8_20_14_0_20_45_22
AGAAATATCTTATTGTTCTTCTCTGCGTACTCTGCGGACTTTGCGAGAAATATCTTATTGTTCCTCTTCGCGTACTCTGCGAGAAAGAATTCTCTGCGTACTCTGCGGACTTTGCGAGAAATATCTTATTGTTCCTCTTCGCGTACTCTGCGAGAAGTAATTCTCTGCGTACTCTGCTAGAAAGAATTCTCTGCGTACTCTGCGGGCTCTGCGAGAAAGAATTCTCTGCGCTCTCCGCGGTTTTTTTAAATTCAGCGGTTCTTTACCGTCCAATGAATTCCAACGGTGAAGATGAAATCCTCATCATTCCCCGATCCGTGATCAACATTCGATATATTTCGGTAATTCATCGCAACAAAACCATATCTGTCATAGTTCGGAAAATACCGCAATTCCAATCCCAAATCCACGCTCTTTTCAACGATGCCCGTTGGAAAAGGCTCCGAATAACCTTCCTTAACCGAAAAATTCATCCATGGCATATCAAACGCAACATGCATTTCGCCTTCGCCTTGACGAATAACATCCAACTCACCAATTGCCTGCCATTTACCCACATACTTTTTTATATTAAAATTCAACCGATCCAAATCCGAACCCAGCGGATATCCAATCGGTGCGTTCCGATGCAAAAAATACTCAGCCACATTCGTCGTTTTATACGTCCGATTCGTGACCGCCGCGTATTCGCAACCGACATACAATCCCGAAAGTCCAAAAGGATCGGCTATGTCAATTCCCAACAATCCGCCAATCTCATTCGGTTCGAGATCGCCCGGCTCTTCTTTGTCCAACTGAATATCATCGATCAACAGTTCGGCGTAGAGTCCCCACTTATTCCCGGCATAATAAAAATCCACACTGCCCAGCGTATTACAATCGAGATTCGGACCATTCATCTGTTCACCGTGATAAAATAAAAACGGATTCAGATACGCCCACTCGACATTCCGATTCACGCCGCTATACAACGACGCTTCATTCACCGCCACCTGAAGATTCTTGAAAAATAACGTCAGGCGGTGCATTGAAAGATACCGATTCGAGCCATTCACCGGATCCAACTTTGCCGTCATCGATTGAAATGCAAATCGCTTTGCAGAAAATTCCAACCGTACCTGATCCATTGGTCGATAAGTCGATGAAAAAAGCAATCCGCCTTTCCGGCCCGGACCATTTGCTAAATAACCTCTTCCCGCGATGATGCGTGTCTCGATGCTTTGATTCCGCAGAAACGACGGACGCCATAGCATATACGCCTGTTCCGTGTAACCCGACAAGCCGCGCCATTTGTTGCCGATATAATTCGACGATTCCGTAGCATAAGGATCCAGCGCCATCACATTGACAAAACTCATGTCGAACGGCAACTCGGCGGCGACATAAGTTCTCGCCAGCGGATAAAATTCGGTCGATTCGCCGGTTTTCATCGACAAATCCATCGTCCCGCCAATTGCTATGATCGGTTCATCGGCCGATTCTCCGAAGGTAAAATTCAGGAACTTTTTCTTCAATCGCGATAGCATGTTCCGCTTTTCCGGTTCATCGCTCAACCCGTAATCCCGGATGATACGCGCGATCATTGCCTGATTCTGTTTACTTGACCGATCGATCAGCCCGGATTCCTTATCATTTTGAATAGCAAATTGGAGGTCAAGATTCGTAATGGGTAACTGGGCGAGATTAAGAGAAGAAATCAAACCGTACGTCTGCAAATATCGCAAATCTTCATAGACACGGTCGTAAGGGGAAATGTTCAACACAGAAGCCGCATAGATCACAGAGGGTGCGGAGATAGAAAAAATAACGCAAAAACTGCATGCTGAAGCAATTAGATATTTAACAAAGTGTTTTTTCATGTGAAAAAGTTATGAAAGACAAGTGGAAAAAGGAATAAGTAAAGATAGTTAGAACACAGATTACACAGAAAGGAAGGCAGATAATCTCAGTAACAGGCAGAGGCAGAGGAAATGCGTCCACGAATTTCACTAATTCACACAAATTTCTTTCATTGTTTTTTTAGTGCAATTAGTGGAAACTTGTCCCGACTATTAGGGAACTTGTCCCGATCCTTCGGGATTAGTAGTCATTCTCTTTCAACTACGAATTACACGGATTACACTAATGTTTTTTTAACTACGAATTTCGCGAATTAAACGAATTATTTTTTTATTGATATTACTGAAATTAGCGTGAACTTGTCCCGATCCTTCGGGATTAGTAGTCATTCTCTTTCAACTACGAATTGCACGGATGTTCACGAATTTCCTTCTTTGTTTTCTTTAGTGCAATTCCCTGTTCGCCTACGGCGGACAGGTCCTCCATTAGTATGCATTCTTTATTTTAATTCATTACTTTTCTTACTCTGCGTACTCTGCGAGAAATATCTTATTGTTCTTCTCTGCGGACTCTGCGTACTCTGCGAGAAAGAATCCTTTGCGTACTCTGCGAACTCTGCGAGAAATATCTTATTGTTCTTCTTCGCGGACTTTGCGAGAAATATCTTATTGTTCATCTTTGCGGACTCTGCGAGAAGTAATTCTCTGCGTACTCTGCGGACTTTGCGAGAAATATCTTATTGTTCTTCTCTGCGTACTTTGCGAACTCTGCGAGAAACATCTTATTGTTCTTCTCTGCGTACTCTGCTAGAAAGAATTCTCTGCGTACTTTGCGAACTCTGCGAGAAACATCTTATTGTTCTTCTCTGCGTACTTTGCGAACTCTGCGAGAAACATCTTATTGTTCATCTCTGCGGACTTTGCGTACTCTGCGAGAAAGAATTCTTTGCGTACTCTGCGGACTCTGCGAGAAACATCTTATTGTTCATCTCTGCGGACTCTGCGGACTCTGCGAGAAATATCTTATTGTTCTTCTCTGCGTACTTTGCGTACTCTGCGAGAAAGAATCCTTTGCGTACTCTGCGGACTCTGCGAGAAACATCTTATTGTTCATCTCTGCGGACTCTGCGTACTCTGCGAGAAACATCTTATTGTTCATCTCTGCGGACTCTGCGAGAAAGAATCCTTTGCGTACTTTGCGAACTCTGCGAGAAACATCTTATTGTTCATCTCTGCGGACTCTGCGGACTCTGCGAGAAAGAATCCTTTGCGTACTCTGCGAGAAAGAATTCTTCGCCACCGCCGTTGGCGGGGTTTCGTGTGTTCTGTTGAATTATTTATCCTCTTCACTCTGCGGCTAAATCTTCTTCCCATGTGACCCCTGACATATTATTTTTAATCTCATATAAAATAATTGTTGACATCTTTGAAAATCATTCCTATATTCACTTGTAGAATTTGTAATTGAGAGTTTCATGGCAACGAAAGAATAAAGGAGGAAATCGTGAAAATCAAAAATTTTATACCCGTTTTCGCACTAACAGCGGCATTTATGGTCTTTCTCTGCGCACCGTCTTTTGCTCAAGAAGAAGTCATTACCGATAAACCCGTTATCGAAGAGACGGAACCTGTCGTCGAAGACACCACAGCTCTGGAACTTGAAACCGTCGAAGAAGAAGTTGTAGAAGAAGAAATTGTAGAAGAAACCGTCAAAGAAGAACCTTCCAGCTTCAAACCGGGCTGGACTGCAAAAGCCTATATCAATGGCGGTCCCATCGAACCCTGGGGCGATCCGGGCACCGGCGCAATGTTCAACATGGGAATGAGAATTCAAGGCGGCGCTCAACTCAATATCGCCAAATGGTTCAAACTACCGCTGATTCTGCAACCTCTGTCTGCCGAAGTCATGCTTGGCTATGGCATGTGGAATATTAAACCGGATTACACTGGTGATTATGTTGATGCAAAAACCAATGTAATATCAGTACTGGCACTAGGACGCTATGATATTACCGATTTGATCATGAAACTCATCGGCGTCGAATATCCCTCACTGGGTATCTTCGGCGTTGCAGGATTGCAATACAATATGCAATCCTGGGACTTCCCAAACTGGACCCGCAAGTTTGATACGGCTTCCTCTTTTGGATTAAATCTCGGACTCGGCATAAAGTACAATCTACAGAATCTTGTTGGTAAACCGGTTGAAATCGATGTTCGCTTCACGCAGG
>PEYN01000040.1 GCA_002774355.1 Candidatus Marinimicrobia bacterium CG08_land_8_20_14_0_20_45_22
GGAATTCAACTACAATTGAAAGAACCGACGAATGGCATGATCGAACTTTCACCGGCAATGCGGGAAAGCGGTTCGCTTGTTTTTCGTTCAAATGCGGAAATTTCCTTGTTTTACGACACGCAGGGAATAATATTCTCAGCAGGCGAAACGCGGCTTTGTTCACTTCCAGAAAACATCACTATTCAATCCATCATCGTTTCAGATTTAAACGGCAATCCGGTTCAAGCCGCCGTCCGGCGACTTCCAACGCAATTTTCCGTGTCCAGAAATTTCCCCAATCCATTCAATTCACAGACGACGATTCGATACGATCTACCAACTTACGCGCCGGTAGAGATGACGATTTACGATATTCGTGGGCATAAAATCCGGACGCTGGAAAATGGCGTCAAACCGGCGGGATATTATCAAGCAATTTGGAATGGAAAAGACGACGCCGGTCGAGAAGTCGCTTCCGGGATTTATTTTTTCCAAATGATTTCGGAAACACATCGGAAAACGATGAAACTGATGTTAGTGAAATAACTGATCTAAATCGGAACAACCATAGAAATTTTCACATATAAAATTCTATAGTCACATCGTTGTCGGTTTGTTAAATTACTTTCCGTTTTTTAAAAATTTTATTAGAAAGTACACTTTTAAACATCTTGTTAAGTTTCATCACCCAAAATAGAGCCCCGATCCTGCTGATTGCTTTATCACTTTTGAGATATTGTGAAAATCCGACGACACGATTGGATGATCTCGCCGTTCCGGATGAGCTCGAAATCGCTTGTATTTCTGAAAATATCGTTAATTTGACTTGGCGCGATAATTCCGCTAAAGAAACCGGTTTCATTATCGACCGGAAAGTCGGTGGCTCGGAATGGGAAGAAGCCTATCGGCAAACCGACGCGGACGCCACCACTTTCACCGATTACATTCCGACGAATTCCGACACAGTTTTTGACTATCGCATCCGTGCAGTGATGGACGGCGATACGACCGATTATTCGGATACCGTGGCGTGGATTTCCGAATACGGTTCGCCTGGCGATCTGCAGGTCAAACAGATTGGAAAAACGACCGTTCATCTGACGTGGGTGGACAATTCTATCGGAGAAGATAAATTCTTAATCGAGCGGAAGACTGGCTCCGAAAAATGGGTGCAATTGGCAAAAACAGAATCAAACTCGACTGAATATATTGATGCGACCGCATCATCGACAGACACGCTAAGTTACCGCGTTTCAGCTACGTCAGGAATTTCGACTTCACCGCCCAGCAAAACAGCAAAATGCCTGATAGGAACTCTTAGTTTGTCAAATTTATTTTTCGGCACCGAACAAACTTTCGACCTCATTACATGGAACGTTTATAATTTCCCGCGAAACGGTGAGACGACGATCGCCTCAGCCGTGGAAGTTATTCAAAATTTGAACGCAGATGTCGTTGCGCTTCAGGAAATCGCCAGCGACACGGATTTTCAGAAATTGGACGCGAGACTTGCGGACTGGGACGGTTACCGCGCCGACAGATGGGGCTCAACACTCGCCTTTATGTATCGCTCCGAAAACGTGACAATTGACTCGGTTTACGAAATTTATATCGATAACGATCGTGAATTTCCCAGACCGCCGCTCGTTCTCGATCTGAAATGGAATGGCAACCGCATCATCGTCATCGACAACCATTACAAATGTTGCGGCGACGGAATCATCGGAACTGATCCATACGACGAAGAATGGCGGCGTCTCGATGCAAGTCACTTATTGGAAACGTACATCAATACGCATTTCCCCAGTGAAAATGTCATTGTCGTCGGCGATTTCAACGACGAAATTACCGATCCGGCGGCGGTTAACGTCTTCCAGAATTTCATCGACAATTCCTCGGCTTATCGGTTCGCCGATATACCAATCGCTAAGGGTCCGAGCGACAACTGGTCATATCCGAAATGGCCAAGTCATCTGGATCATATTTTAGTCACCAACGAATTATTCGATGAATTGTCACGAACCGGTACCGAAGTTACGACGATTCATGTCGATGATTATTTCAGCAACGGCTGGAACGCATACGAAGTTGCATTGTCCGATCACCGCCCGGTGGGATTCAAAATCCGATTCTAATCTTTTCCGCCCCGCCTCTTGAATATTTTTAAAATTCCCTTATATTGTAAGAGGAAGGATCTTTTAATAAGGAGCGCGGCCATGAAGAACACATTGAAAAATTTTCTCAGGATTCTGGGCATTGAGTTAGACGATCTGAAAGAAGACATCGAGGTTATGATCGGAGAAAACAAGAGGCGGAATGAGAGCGGAAAAATAACCAACTATGTTTTTATGGAAAACATGGCGTTATTCCAAAATGAACTTCACGCTATCGGCGCTTTCCGTAAGATCATCGACCAAACGGATATCGATAAATTTACATCCCTCGAAGGTTTTATCGACGATTTAAAAGAAAAGTTCAGGGAAATCGCCCGAACGCACGGCTATGCCGAAGCAGGAAAAATCTGCATCGAAAGAAAGATCAATAAAGTTCTGAAGTACGTAGCGGGAGCGATCGGGTAAGTCGTAAACGCATCATAGTTGATCCGAATCCTTTTCCAATTCGGCAATCTCTTCATCCGACATTCTCTCCATCGTCCAGCCTGTGAATCCGTAAATTACCGAAACGACCGGAGTGATCAGATTTAAAAAAGCGTACGGCGCGTAAGCGAACGGATAAACGCCGAGTGTCGTGAACATGAACGCCCCGCATGTATTCCACGGAACCAGCGGCGACGAGAGCGTTCCTGCATCTTCGAGAATGCGCGACA
>PEYN01000041.1 GCA_002774355.1 Candidatus Marinimicrobia bacterium CG08_land_8_20_14_0_20_45_22
CAAATTGCGAACTATGTTTTTATGCAATCGGAAATCAATATTAAAGTGGGCAATAAACCACCTAAAGAATATTTTGATCTGATTAAAAGCCAAATGATTGAAAACAACAGATTGGTAAGCGGACTTTCTACGGAACAGGAACTTTTGGACAATTTGAAAATGAATTGTATTCCCGTAGAATTAATGGAAATGACAATTTCTGACTATCAAGACTTTCTATCACTTAGGCGTAAATTAATGGCAACCAAAATGAAAGAACATTACTTTGGACTATGACGATAAAAAACAAGAACTGCTAAACACGCGGTATAGTTAATTGCCGTTGCAGTGCTGGTTTCCAGCGGTTTAGCCCGCATCAAAGTTCGGCGTATCTTGATAAGAAATCGTCCGTTCTGCCCAAGTGGGAGCAACTTTTTATTCTGCCAAAGTGCTATATGAAATCGTAAATTATGAACAGCGATCGAAGGAAGTTTTTTTGATACTTTGATTCAATTTGAAACTGGAGTTGGCTAACGAAGGAAGATAAGATTTACAGGAGAAGTGCAAGAAAACATCAAAAATATTAAAATGCGCAAAGTAGCAAAGGAATAATGTAAGGAGAAATAACATGGTAAACTTTAGTACATTTACGTGGGTAGCAATTTTTGCAATTTCGGCGGCGATTGTAAATGGTCTGGGAATTTTTGCCGTTTTTAAAAATGAAAAATGGGCGGAAAAGACAAAGACATATACGATGTGTTTTGCGGCAGGCGTTTTAATTTCCACGCCTCTGACGCTTGTTCTTCCGCAAGCCGTAATGAGGAATTTTTATGCCGGATTTGCGGCTTTATTCGGATTTTTGTTTATGTTTTTCAGTAATGAGGTTATAAAAAAGAGAACTAATCAAAAAACCTTAGCTTTTGGTATTACGGCTGTGGAAGGGATAGGCATTCACTCTTTTGTGGATGGCGTTATTTATTCAGTAACTTTTAGCGCAAGTACTTTGATTGGCTTTTTATCCGGAATAGGGCTAGTTATTCATGAATTTGCGGAAGGAGTGATTACCTTTTCAGTTTTAATTGAAGGTGGACTAAGTAAGAAAAAAGCCGCAGTTTATGCCTTTTTTGTATCAGCCCTTACAACTCCCATCGGCGCATTTGTCGCCTACCCTTTTGTAAGCAGGTTAAATAGTTCTGTTTTAGGATTGGCTTTAGGTTTTGTGGTAGGAGTTTTAATTTACATTTCCGCGTCTCATCTTTTACCTGAGGCAAGAAAATATGAAAAAGAACATTCTGTTTGGGCTTTTTTAGCCGGAGTTGCCTTAGCCTTATTTATTGTGCTCACGAAAATGGTATAAGAAGGGAAAAAGTTTAAAATATTGGCACAATCATCATAAAACATAACATAAGATGGTACGGAAAGTGGGAAATCCCATCTTGTAAAAATGACCGTGGGTAAACTTCACGTAACAGCGTGAGCGACGGAGCGGGAATATTTGTTATTGTTACTTCCGTCGAAAAAATTCTTGGTTATAAATTCATGCCATTGTAAGTTTACCCGCTATTTTTAAACTGAATAGGTGAGTAAAGAAATGTTTAAAACATATTATCCGAAGTTGAATGAAATTGATCGCAAGTGGGTTGTGATTGACGCAGACGGTAAGGTGCTTGGACGTCTGGCGACTCAGGTTGCGGCAATTCTCCGGGGCAAAAACAAGCCGGAATTCACTCCGCACATGGACACGGGTGATTTTGTCATCATTGTCAATGCAGAAAAGATTCGGTTGACCGGGAAAAAAGCCGATATCAAAACCTACTTTTCGCATTCCGGGTATCTGGGAGGTGAAAGAGTTCGTCAATACAAAGATGTCATGGCGGCAAAGCCGACCAGCATCATTGAACGCGCCGTCAAAGGAATGTTGCCGCATAATGCGCTTGGACGGCAGTTGTTCAGAAAATTAAAAGTCTATGTCGGACCTGAACATCCGCATACGGCACAACAACCTCAATCGATAGAAATAGAAGGATAGTTCTACATGGCAAAAATAGAATATGTTTCTCTCGGTCGTCGCAAAAAAGCTACTGCTCGTCTCAGAATGCATACCGGAGAAGGGACAATTACGGTCAATAATCGTACTTTCGAAAATTACTTCGGTCATGGAATTTTGAAACAAATCATCATGCAACCGCTGATTTTATGCGGTGCAGCCGGTCAATACAATATTGACGTTAACGTCAACGGCGGCGGTTTGACGGGTCAGGCGGATGCGATCAAACTGGCTCTTGCCCGCGCACTCGAACAAATCAATCCGGATAATCGCCAGAAACTCAAACCGGCTGGCTTTCTGACTCGCGATGCTCGTGTGAAAGAAAGAAAGAAATACGGCTTGGCTGGTGCTCGTCGCGCATACCAGTTCTCCAAACGTTAATAGAGAGAGAATAGGCTTTATGAGTAATATTAGTGAAGAACAGCTGTGGAAATCTGGCGCCCATTTTGGCCATCTTACCAGAAAATGGAATCCGAAGATGAAAGGATACATTTTCATGTCCAAAAATGGCATTCATATTATTGATTTAAAGAAGACTGTTGAGTGCTTGGATGATGCAACTCGGTTCATCCGTGAGTCCGTCCGTAAGGGCGGCGATGTCCTTTTCGTTGGAACCAAGAAACAAGCGAGAGACATCATTCAGACGGAAGCCGATCGTTGCGGAATGTTTTATGTTGTTGAACGGTGGCTCGGCGGAACGCTGACGAATTTTACAACGATTAAGAAAAGTATCCGGCATCTTCAGAAACTCGAAAAAGACAAATCGGTCGGTTACGATGAAAATCTAACCAAGAAAGAAAAATTATCACTCGAGCGCGAACGTATCAAACTTGCCGACTTGCATCGTGGGATCAAAGACATGAAGAAGGTCCCGGACGTCCTGGTTGTCGTCGATACGTTGCACGATAATATCGCCGTTCAGGAAGCGAAACGCCTTGATATTCCCGTCATCGCCATTCTGGATACAAACGCCGATCCGACCGTTGTTGATTTTCCGATTCCGGCAAACGACGATTCCATTCAAACGATTCAGTTGATTATTAGCGAAATCGCCAATGCGGTCATTGAAGCCAAAGGCGGACGCCCGGCAGAATCTACCGCTTCTACTTCCAAAGCAGAGAGTTAAGAGAAAGGATTTTTAATGGAAATTACCGCCAGCCAGGTAAAGGAACTTAGAGAAAGAACTGGCATTGGGATGATGGATTGTAAAAATGCGCTGGTGGAAGCCAACGGCGACTCCGATAAAGCCGTCGATATTCTCCGGAAAAAAGGCATTGCCAAAGCCGAGAAAAAAGCCGATCGCAAAGTCAAGGAAGGCGTTATCCTTTCTTATATTCATCCCGGGAATAAACTGGGTGTTCTTGTTGAAGTAAACTGCGAAACTGATTTTGTTGCTAGAACCGACGACTTTTTAACTTTTGTCAAAGGTATCGCCATGCATATTGCCGCCACGAGTCCGATTGCGATCCGTCGCGAAGAAATCGATCCGAAAGTTATTGACAAAGAAAAAGAGATTTACCGCGAACAGGCGAGAGGGCAAAAAAAGCCGGAGGCGCTTTTAGAAAAGATTGCCGAAGGTAAACTGGAAAAATTTTATCAGGAATCCTGCCTGCTGGAACAACCTTTTATCAAAGATCCTCAGACGACCGTGAAAGATTATCAGACGGCAATAATCGCAAAGATCGGCGAAAATATTTATATCAATCGCTTCGTCCGATTTCATTTGGGCGAATCCGCATAATAAACATTTCGTTTACGATTTAACCTTCGTAAAATAATGCAGAAGTCAACATACCAAAGAGTTCTCCTGAAGTTTTCAGGGGAGGCTCTTGCCGGTGATAAGCATTTGGGTTACGATCCAGATGTTCTCGATTTTCTGGGTGATGAAATCTGTTCGGCGAAGCAGTTAGGTATCGAGATCGGCATCGTCATCGGCGGCGGCAACATTTTCCGCGGATTAGCGGCCAGTCAAAGAGGAATGAATCGCGTTCGCGCCGATTATATGGGCATGCTGGCGACCGTCATCAACGCGCTTGCCATTCAGGATGTTCTGGAATCGAAAGGTTTGAAAGTCCGCGTCATGTCTGCGATCCAGATGATCGAGGTCGCCGAACCGATGATTATCCGGCTTGCCGATGAATATCTCGCTAAAGGCGACATCGTGATTTTCAGCGGCGGCACAGGCAGACCATTTTTTAGTACCGATTCCGGCGCCGCTCTCAGAGCCGTTGAAATTCGGGCAGACGCTATCATCAAAGCGACGAAAGTTGAAGGTGTTTATGACAAAGACCCGGAAAAGTTCAGCGATGCTAAATTCTTCTCTCATCTCAACTATCAGACGGCGATCGAAAAACAATTGAAAGTAATGGACCTGACGGCAATCACGCTTTGTCAGGATAACAATCTGCCGATTATTGTCTATAATATGAAAAAAGCTGGAAATTTAAAACGATTACTGCTCGGAGAATCCGTCGGCACAATCATTGACAGGAGTTGATCATGATTAGAGATATTTTAAAAGACGCCGAAGATCGAATGAAAAAAAGCCTTGAAACCAGTCAACACGATATGGCTGTCATCCGAACCGGACGCGCGACGCCTTCGCTTCTGGATTCGATCCGCGTAGATTATTACGGTTCGATGGTTCCTCTCAAACAAGTGGCGAATGTTGCGGCTCCAGACGCACGATTGCTTGTCGTTCAGGTTTTTGACCGAAACGCCATACAGTCCGTCGAAAAAGCGATCCGAACTTCCGATCTTGGCTTGAATCCGAAAGTTGAAGGAAATATTCTCCGTCTGCCGATTCCCTCTTTGACCGAAGACCGCCGCAAAGAACTGATCAAATTCATTCACAAACTTGCGGAAGAAGGAAGAATCTCGATCCGGAACGTCCGTAGGGACGCCAACGAGATGACGAAAGACCTTGAAAAAAGCGGCGACATTTCGGAAGACGATTCACATCTTGGTTTGGAGAAGATTCAGGAACTTACGGATAAATATACCAAACTCGTGGACGAAATAGTGAAGCGGAAAGAAAAAGAAATCATGGAAGAGTAAGTTACCGCTTCCAACAGATATTAAAAACCCCGAGGCGATTCGGGGTTTTTTTGTTTTTATTTGGAATTTCTGACTAACACTTAGAATAGCCGCAGGACGGACATGACACGCAACCGCTTTCATGATAAAGAGCGGCGCCGCAAACGGGGCAATTTACCAACGATTTTTTATTTTCGCCCGCTGGATGAGCGTGAGGAACGGATGGAAGTTCCATCGTTTCTGATGGAGATTCGGAATCATAAATTGAAAAACTCGATTGGGCTGTTTGCGTCTTTTTCTTTCCTCCGCGTTCGTCGAGGTGCCATTCCATGGCTTTGGCGATGGCGTCGGGTGTCGATAGAATTTTTGAACCGTTTTCCCAAACTGGTTCCGGCCCACCAATTCCTTTGATTTGTTTGATGATGTCTCTCGCGTCGATTCCGGAGCGCAAGGCTAAAGAGATAAGACGGCTGATTGCTTCCGATTCAACTTGCGCCGGTCCGCCGGCTTTTCCGATGTTTGTGAAGACTTCGCAGAGACCTTCGTCGTCTTCGTTAATCGTAACGTAAAGAGTGCCTTGTCCGGTGCGGATCCGTTTCGTAACGCCTCGCGTTTCTGACGGGCGAATTCTTGGATGAATTGTCTGATCGAGAATGTATCCGCGCTCCAATGCCGACTTCAATTTTTTATCATCAGCCGCTTTATCGCCGACATAAAGAACTTGTTCGTCGCGGCTTCCATCGCGGTAAATCGTTATGCCTTTACAGCCGGCTTCATAAGCGAGCCAATAGGCATCGATGACGTCTTGAACGGTTGCTGATTTCGGGAAATTGCAGGTTTTGGAAACGGCGGCGTCAACCCATTTTTGAAAAGCCGCTTGCATCCGGACATGCCATTCCGGTGAAATATCGTGAGCCGTGACGAAGATTTTTTTAATGTTTTCAGGAATTTCGTCGATGTTTTGAACCGAACCTTTTTCTTGAACCTTTTTCATGAGTTCGCTACTGTAAATGCCCGCTTCCTTACACGCGCGTTCAAACAGCGGATTTGCGTAGAGGAAATCGATTCCATCCATGACACGTTTGGTAAATACGAGCGAGAAAACCGGTTCAATTCCGCTGGAAACTTCTGCAATCATCGATATGGTTCCGGTTGGGGCAATCGTGATGGTGGTCGCGTTTCGATATTTTGGTCCGTCTGGGAAAAAGACGCTTTCATTCCAAGCGCTGAAAGTGCCGCGTGTTTCTCCGAGTTTAACGCTGGCTTCGCGGGCGCGGATATAGATGAATTTCATGACCTCGTCTGCAATTTTCAAGGCTTCGTCGGAATTGTAAGGAATTTTTAGTTGATAAAGCAAATCCGCAAATCCCATCACGCCCAAGCCGATTTTTCGCGTTTTTTTAACCATCGTCTCCATTTTTTTCAATGGATATTTATTCACATCGATGATGTTATCGAGAAAGTGAACAGACGTGTCAACTACCTCGCCAAGCCGTTCGTATTCGATCTTGCTATCCCGAATGAAATTTGCGAGGTTAATCGAACCGAGATTGCAGGATTCGTTGGGCAAAAGAGGTTGTTCGCCGCAGGGATTGGTGGCTTCGATGTCGCCCAGTTTTGGCGTCGGATTTTGTTTGTTGATCCGGTCGATGAAGAGAATTCCCGGATCGCCATTTTTCCAAGCGTTGGTGGCGATGAGTTTGAAAACTTCGCTGGCGTTGAGCGTGCCGGCGATCGTGCCATCAACCGGATTAATGAGTTCAAACTGTTTCCGCCGCCGTACTTTTTCCATGAAATCGTCGGTAACGGCGACGGAAATATTGAAGTTGACAAGTTCGCGTTCGTCCAATTTGCAATTGACAAATTCAAGAATATCGGGGTGATCGACACGGAGAATTCCCATGTTGGCGCCACGTCTGGTTCCGCCTTGTTTGACGGCTTCCGTCGCCGCGTTGTAGGCTTTCATAAAAGAAACCGGTCCGCTGGCGATTCCACTGGTCGATTTGACAACGCTTTTTTTCGGGCGAATCCGGCTGAACGAAAATCCCGTCCCGCCGCCGCTTTTATGAATCATTGCCGTGTCTTTCAATGTCTGAAAAATCGATTCCATCGAGTCGTCAATTGGTAGCACAAAACAAGCGGAAAGCTGTCCCAGATCTCGACCGGCATTCATCAATGTCGGTGAATTCGGAAGGAAATCTTTTGATAGCATTAACCGGTAAAATTTTTCGGCGGTTTTTTGAATGACACTTTGGTTGGTATATGCAGAGTCCGCTTCGGCGGCGGCGTCCGCGACCCGATGAAGCATCTGATCGGGTGTCTCAAGAATGTTGCCCATTTTATCGCGAATAAGATAGCGCTTGTTCAAAATTTGTATAGCGTTTTCAGAAAAAATCGGTTTTTCCGATTCCATCGATTGCTTGATTGGCGGATGTTTTTCCACTGAAATCGCCAGTGTCGGCTCAGCCGCTTTGACTTCAAAATTGATCGAAATAGGTTCAGACATTTTTTTCTCCAACGTCCCTGATTTATGAAAGAAAAACTCTTAATTCAATTTGCGTAGGAATATACCAAAATGGAAAAATACAGGCAAGTATTAATATTTGAAAAAGCGCAATATTTTGTACTTTCCGACGGAGGAATCACAATGAGTAGTTATTTTCTGTTCTTTTTTAAGTTGAAGCAATCCGACGGATAAGTCCGTGTTTTTCTCTGCTGAAAATTGTGCGATTCGCATCTTAAAATCGTTTTGAAAATAGTCAGATACTATTAAATTAATTCGCGTTTTTTGATGATGCGGGTGTAGTTCAATGGTAGAACACCAGCTTCCCAAGCTGGTCACGGGAGTTCGATTCTCCTCACCCGCTCAAACAACTGATAAATCAAAAAGATAAAGCCCCCCCAACGACCAGTTTTATCCAATTGCTTTTGAAGAATAAAATCCGTTCAACTTTATCATTTGATCACGGTGAACAATAATGATTTTCTCGTGACAATGATGATGGAGATGAGTATATTTTGATCATGACATATTTCTTTTCCTTTAACATTATTTCAACCCAAACGAAGGAATAGTCGATGAATATCTGGGCGGCGGACTATTTACCTGCAATGCTATGTATACTGGCTCGCTTTCATCGATTTCCACAAAATTATTCAACAATTGAATTAGCGGGTAATGGATGATGTTCGGATTGATCGGCTATATCGGGTTTAAAAATTCACATCTCAGAAAGGTGGATTAAAACGTTTAAGAATGTGCGAGTTATATTAGAAATTTTATTGGGATTACAGGTTGCAGGATTTTCTCAAATCTCACCTGAAGAGATCCTGTTTATCCCGTGGAATGTGGATACGCTGGGTGGCGTGGAGTACACCCTCGATCCCGAAGGCCGGGTTGGACCGCAGAATTTCCGGGCAGAGAATGATACGATTTACCTGCTGGATCAGCATCATCGGATAATCAACCAGTATTCGCATAATCGCCTTGCCGCACAATTTCCGGTGGCCTCTGGTTCACAAGATTTTATATTTATGTCTCGTGAGGAATATGCCTGCCTGGCGAACAATTCCATTCAATTCTATAAAGATAAACAAAATACCCAGGTCATCCGCCAGAAAAAAGCCCTGCCGTTAATGAATAAAATTCAGTCTCATGACCAGAAGATTCAGGTCATTAATCACGATGGGACAATATCCACAGTTAAGCAGAACCGCTTGGAAAAATCGAGTTCACGCGGCATTCCCACCGAACAAAATCACTATCATCTGCAGAAAAATTCCCGTTCCCGCGCAGTCGTGAAAATTTATAATCCTGACGGTTCCTTGATGTCGGAAATCGCACTGGATATTGAAACCGGTAATCTCGGCTCCTTTGAACTAATCGGCGTTGACCAGCGCGGCAGGCTTTTTCTGGATTTCAGCCTGATTACCCATGAAGTTCCCCTGAAGGTTCAGCGGGAAGTGTGGATCGTCTCTGCTTCGGGAGCAATTGTCGGCAAAATTCAGATTCCCACCCATTACTATGCGATGATGAGCAACGATCTGCGAGTGAGCGGTGAGGGTATTCTCTATCATATGCTTTCTGCCGAAGACGGACTGCATTTTTTGAAATGGGACTTAAGTGGTAATCCATTGACACCATTTCAGGGCGTATATCCACTCCGCTTTCAGGGAGAGATTCACTATAATCAATCCGTTATTCCCGATAACCTAGAAAAAAAAAGCCCGCCACTCAGTAAGCCCACGACAACAGTAACCCGGGCTGAAGCGCTGGCAATCGGCGATACCTACGCCGTCCACGAATGGAACTGCACCGCGGCAAACCTGACAACTTCAGCCGGAGTGATTGCGCCTGACGGTCTTCAGATTATTACGCCTTACTGGATTCAGGCTGGTGAAAATATCCGGGTTCCTTATCAATGGGGAGGTTTCAGCGCTTTGTCGCAATTCGACGACGGGTTGACTGCCGGTAAATATGCCGGTGATCGCTATACCAGTAAAAGTAGCGGCAGTAGTTATGCCGTGGGTGTGGACTGCTCCGGGTTTGTATCTCGATGCTGGAAACTCACTTCTCATTACAGCACCAACATGATGGATGATGAAATTGCCCAGCCTTATTCATCTTGGGAGGATTTAAAACCCGGGGACGCGATCCATAAACCAGGGCATGTGTGCCTCGCCGTTGACAACAATCCGAACGGGACGATTCTAGCCGTGGAAGCCGCCGGCAGTAGCACCGACTGGCGGGTAAATTACCGAACTTACAGTTATTCCGAATTGAGCAACTACACCCCGCGCTATTATATCAACATGACGGGACCCAGTATCCCGATAGCGTCGCCGGTATTGCTATTAATTAGAAATGACTCTTTAGCCACTATCAACTGGAGCCTGAGTTCTGTTGACAATATCAACGGAATCCAGATTGAGTATTCCAGCGATGGCGTCAGTTGGGAGTCATTACTGGGCGACTCACTGATTTCACCAGCTATTACTGAATTCAGCCAGGAATGGACTGACGGCCCGAACTTCATCCGTTTGAAATCTATAAATAATCAAAATGGTATCGTCGAAAGTTTGACATCGGACAGCTATGGCTATTATACGTCGCCAACCTGTGTCGGAAAAGTACTGATCGTGGATGGTTTTGATCGCGGTAGCGGCAGTTGGGGAATGCCGTATCACAGCTTTGCTCAGTGGATGGGTGAAGATTTGGCCGCCTTGGGAGTCTCTTTTGAAACAGTCGCAAACGAAGCGATTACATCCGGAGATGTAGCGCTGTCTGACTATAATGCGGTATATTGGATTCTCGGTGATGAAAGTACCGTCGATGAGACATTTTCCAGTGCCGAGCAAGTTTTGGTGGCGGCCTATCTGAAAAATGGCGGTCAACTCTTTGTCAGCGGCTCGGAAATCGCCTGGGATTTGGATAGTGAAGGCAATAGCGCTGATAAAGCGTTTTTTCTGAACTATCTGAGAGCCGATTATGTCAAAGACAATTCCGGAAGTCATCAAGTAATTGGTACTGAAGGCGGAATATTTGCCGGTTTGCCCTTTGAGTTTGACGATGGAAGCGGCGGGATTTATCAGGAAGATTATCCCGATGTCATCAATCCGATGCTGAATGCAATAACGTGTTTACAATATTCCACCGGCGAAGCGGCGGGAATTCAATATGCCGGATTATTTTCCGATGGTACAATTCCGGGAAAGTTAGTCTATTTTGGCTTTCCATGGGAAACCTTAACCGATGATTTTCAAAAAAGAACAATATTACGTCAAATCTCTGAATGGTTTGGATTTACCTGTACGGGAATTAGTCCCGAAAATCCGCTTGTTCCGGTAAAAGCGACGCTGAGCCGCGGTTATCCGAATCCCTTTAACAGTCGGGTGAATTTCAATCTTATCCTGCTGCAGGATCAGGCGATCAGTGTCCGTGTCTATGATTTACAGGGACATTTGGTAAAGTTGATTGAGTCTCCGACAAATGTTGCAAACCGCTATCAACTGTCTTGGAACGGCCGGAACGATCATGGCGCAATCGTCGCATCGGGCAGTTACTTTTTTCAGGTAATCACGCGTGACAGGGCATTGACTGAGAAAATTCTATTTTTGAAATAGGTACATCAAGGAAGAATTATTTGAGAGTGATAAATTTCTTCGGTACAAATAGAATACCAACCAAACCAAATCGGAGTTGGGTTTTTCGGAAAATAATCCCGAAATTTCTTCCGCTTTTTTAAAAAGTAGCGGTGAGGACTTCAGGACGGATGGCGTTTTCAAAAACTTGCTCATATAAACGAATTGCACGCCCTAACTATATTTTTCATTGTCAAATTCCGCCGTCTCTCCAATCTGTCCATGAGGATTCGATTCCCTTCACCCGCTCTTTTAATTGATCGGATCTGGCGACTTTTTAGAGTGCTAACCGATAACCTCTTATATTCGGATGTGTTTTGGTAAAAATTGATTCAGTTGAAATCGGTAGTTTAGCAGAACGGGCAAATATCAAATCGGGTGATATTCTCGTCGCCATGAATGGGCATCCCGTACAAGATTTCCTGGATTATCGTTTTTTACAGTCTGATGAAAAACTGAGGATCGATCTATCCCGCAATGGAAAATCGTTAACGGTAAAAGTAGCAAAGCCGTATGATGAAGATCTCGGTCTTGAGATCGAAAGCCCGACCATTCATACCTGTTTCAATAATTGTATTTTTTGCTTCATTCGGCAAAATCCCAAAGGAATGCGCAAGCCGATCTATTTTTTTGATGAAGATTACCGTTACTCTTTTTTGTATGGAAATTATGTGACGTTGACAGATATTGGCGATGATGAACTGGAGCGCATCGTTCGGCAGAGGTTATCGCCTTTGTACATTTCAGTCCATGCGACCGATCCGGTAGTCCGGAAACGGCTTCTGCAATATCGCAACGAAGACCATTTGATGGAAAAAATGGAATTTTTAGCGCGCCATCGCATCGACATGCATACGCAGATTGTTCTCGTTCCGGGGTGGAACGATGGCGAAATTCTCGATCGCACGATTCGCGATTTATACCATTTGAAAAAGCATGTTAAAAGTGTTGCCATAGCACCTGTCGGATTGACAAAACATCGCCAGCATTTGACGCAGTTGTGGAATGTCCAGCCGGATCAGGCTAAAACGATTTTGAAACAATCGCGCAGTTGGGAAAAATTGTATCGGAACGATGATGACTGTCCGTTTGTCTATTTTACTGACGAATTTTACCTGCTCGCGGGTCAAACGATTCCGTCTAAGCGTCATTACGGGGCTTTTTATCAGATTGAAAACGGCGTGGGAATCGTCCGGGACATGATCGATTTGTTCAAACGACAACAGAGAAAGTTTCCTGAATCCAGGTTAGCGCGTCGCAGAATTCTTTTCGTTACTGGAGCGTTGGCGGCGCC
>PEYN01000042.1 GCA_002774355.1 Candidatus Marinimicrobia bacterium CG08_land_8_20_14_0_20_45_22
CTTCCGATTCTCCGTCATTCAATCCTATTATTCAACATAGAATTCCATGCGGCGATTCTCAGTCTTACCTGCTTCCGTTTTATTATCGGCGATAGGTTCTTTTTCACCCTTACCGACGGTTTTCATGCGATCCGATCTGATGCCTCTTTGCACTAACCAATTTTTCACAGCCTGGGCTCGCTCCAACGAGAGCTTCTGATTATCCGCATCGTTACCCACTTCGTCCGTATGGCCGGAAATTTCCACATTCACATTGGGATTGGCAACGAGAGCATTATAGGCCATCTCCAAAATATTCTTGGAGTCTGGTGTCAGAGTGGCCTTGGCGGTCTCGAAATTGACTCCCCGAAGGACTACTTTTTTACCTCTCTCGAGAATAATCGTTGTCGTTGTTTTAACGATATCATCCTTCGAATCCAACGGGTTCGTTTTACTGTTCACTTCAGCGCCGTCATTTGCACCACCAGCATCGGTATCGATTTTGAGCGGATCGGTCTTATATTTGTTCACTTCGTCGCCATCGTTCAAACCGTCGGCATCTGTATCCATTTTGAGCGGATCGGTTTTATATTGATTCGCTTCAGCGCCATCGTTCAAACCGTCGCCATCCGTGTCCGTTTTGACTGGATTGGTTTTATACTTATTCACTTCAGCGCCATCGTTCAAACCGTCGTTATCGGTGTCCGTTTTCCCCGGATCAGATTGATACTGCACTTCAGCGCCATCGTTTAAGCCGTCGTTATCGCTATCCATTTTGCGTGGATCGGTTTTATACTGATTGACTTCAACGCCATCGTTCAAACCGTCGATATCGGTGTCAGCCTGGAGTGGCTTGGTTTTATACTGATTCACTTCAGCGCCATCGTTCAGGCCGTCGCCATCGGTGTCAGCCTTCCTGGGATTAGTACCTATTTCTTTTTCAATTTTAGTGGTCAATCCGTCTTTGTCCGGGTCGGCATTTACGTTTGATCCGCCGCTGTAAACAAGTCCAATTTGAAATCCCAGAAATCCATCATATTTCTTGTTACTAAGACGGCCGAGGTCGTTATCTGAGCGCTCGCGTCCATCAAGTTTATCCGATAAGGATAAATTATATCCAGTACTCGCTTCCAATATCATTTGGGGGCCGATCTTGGTCTGGACACCGATTCCAAATGGGATCATTGGCAAGAAACCCGAGCCACTCTCATTAAAACGTTTCGATACGCCAAAACCACCATATAAAAATGGATTCATTCTCTCGGTAGAAAATGGAATGAAAAGCAACCTACCGTCGGCCATAGCGGTATTTGCGTAATACACACCCGGAGCTTCAAGTCTGGTATATCCCAAACTCACTTGAGCCAATAATAATGGAGAAATGAGTTTGCTTTGCAGATATCCACAATACTGAAGCACCCATTTGTCTTCGTCGCTATTAACGCCCATGGCTCCACCCGCTGAAAAACCGAATCCCATGCCGGGATTGACAAATCCAAATTTTGCATTGACCTGGTTACATGCTAAAAGCATGACAACCAACATTAATACTAATTTTACACGTTTCATCTTAAGACTCCTTTTTTTGTTAATAAACATTTTTTGGGTTAATAAATCTTTTTTCCGCAGGTTGAAAATTCTAAACTGCGGGTGGTGGGGGTGCGTGATCTCCCCCGCCTGTGTTTTGTTTGATAATTTTTATTCCGCATTTTGAAACATTTCCTTTTTTCTGAATAAGCCTGATATCGTCAGCGCCAAATCGTCACAGGGGCTTTCGTCCGCGGATAATGTTAACCAAGACGACCACAACGGCGATTATCAGAAGAACATGAATAAAACCGCCCATGGTGTAAGAAGATACTATCCCCAGAAGCCACAAGATGGTCAGAACAACAGCGATAATCCATAACATAGCAATTCTCCTTCATTTACTTTTGGTTTGGGTTCGACATAAAAAACTGTTCTACTTTCATTGAGATACCTGACGCTCATTTAATGAAGACCATCTTCTTGATAGAAACGAAGGATCCGGCATTCAGGTAGTATAAGTACACACCACTTGAAAATTTTTGTGCATTCCATTCGATCTTATAATTGCCTGCCCTTTGCATTTCATTGACCAAAATGCCGAATTCCCGTCCCATCATATCGAAAACAGATAACTTCACGTTACAACTTATTGGCAATTGGTAATCGATATTCGTAACAGGATTGAATGGATTCGGATAGTTCTGCGATACCGAGAACTCTTGGAGTGCGAAACCATTCTCAACGGCAGTTACTGTTTCCGGCTGAGTGACGGCATTGGCGTCTAATGTAACTGCAATCTGGGCTAAAGCTCTACCATTCAGCGTTGCGCCGTTTTGTATCACAATCGCAGTTTTACCCAATATGATTCCCTTCATAGCAGACGTCGTTCCCAAGGTAACCTGGCCGGCGACCTGCCAGAAAATGTTGGAAGCCTGAGCGCCGCCGCTTAGAGTAACAATGGCGCCGTTATCCAATTCAAAATTCTGCGCTATCTGGAATATCCAGACATCGCTGGCGGTACCCGAGATAGTGACTCCCCCGGCAGATACCAGGACACCCGTGCTCCACGTATAAAGACCGGGAGTGAGGGTCTGCCCGGTAAGATCTCCGGTGTACAGTTCAGTAAAATCAGGCGTGGTTCGTCCGGCGGCGTCGGTGTAGGCGGCTTCCATGTCGCTAACAGCCGTAGTCATTTTAGTTGGAGTCGGATCAGTATAGTCGGCGGCATAGACATTTCCAACCACTACGGACGATGTCGAAAATGTGCCTAAGGCATCCATTATTAATCCAAATCCGGTTATGGACGCAGCGGCGGCTGGACTAACTCCAATATCTCCGGTAATGGCAGTGACTCCGGTGGCTGAGATTCC
>PEYN01000043.1 GCA_002774355.1 Candidatus Marinimicrobia bacterium CG08_land_8_20_14_0_20_45_22
AATCAAGGTATAATAGATTGGACCTTGAACGATAAGAGGCATTGAAAATTCGTATTAAAAAAATAAAATCGGATATGATTGGGGGCAAATTTTGAATTTCAAATTGTACCTTTCCAGTGATTGAACAAATTCAGCTTCTAATATCCAACGAGGCGGACAGGCCTACTCAACCAAATTTCACCTATTCAACTATTCCACCTAATCCAACCCAATTAACCTAATCTACCTAATCCAACCTATTCAACTCTTCCAAACCAAAAAGGGGCTCTCGTGTCCGAAAGCCCCTGATGCGGGAGGTTAGAGATGCAAGTTTTATTTGGGTACTTCCAAAGTCGCAAAGAAACTGCTGTTGTTTCTCAGCACCAGCACTAAAATGAATTCACTGTCAACGCCTTTGATGGCTTCTTTATAGTCGGCAAGATTCTTGATTTCCCGGTCTCCAACCCGCTGAATGACATCGCCGGGGCGAAGGATTTTTCCGGCTTCACTGCGTGAATCGACACGCGTTACGACGACACCTTCTGTTTCTTTGTCGAGCCCATACTGTTTGGCCAGCACCGAAGTGATCTCATCGACGCTAAATCCCCATTTGGACGGCGATTGATTGGAGCCGCCATCGGAAACATTCTCATCTTCGGGCAGGACGCCAAGTTTGACCTTAATGGTTTTGTTCTGTTTGCCGCGCAGGACGACGACCTCTTTTTCCTTTCCAATCTCTGCATTGGAAACGAGGTTACGGAGTTCGGACGAATCGTCGATCTTTTTCCCGTCGAACTCGACGATAATGTCGCCGACTTTCATTCCGGCGTCAGCCGCGGGTCCGTCCTTCACAACTTCGCCGACGAGCGCGCCTTTGCGCGAATCTAATTTCATAGATTTCGCGATCCGGCCATCGACATCTTGAATCCGGACGCCGAGCCACGCGCGGGTGACTTTACCGTCTTCGATCAGGTCTGTCATGATCTTCTTCGCCAAATTGATCGGAATGGCGAAGCCGACGCCGAGATTTGCCGGAACGCCGCCATTAGTAGCAATTGCCGTATTGATCCCGATGAGTTCGCCGCGAATATTGACCAGCGCTCCGCCGCTGTTGCCGGGATTGATCGCCGCATCGGTTTGGATGAACGATTCATAGTTCGAATTGTTGATGATGTTGCTTCTGCCTTTGGCGCTGACGATTCCCGCCGTCACCGTGTGATCCAGATTTTCTGAAAAAGGAGAGCCGATCGCCACGACCCATTCGCCAACCCGCAAAGCGTCGGAATCGCCGAGAATTGCCGGTTTCAAATCTTTCGCTTCAATCTTGATTACCGCCAAATCCGTTCGCGGATCGGTTCCAATGACTTTCGCCTCGTAGCTACTTTTATCCATCAGACTGACATGGATTTTTTCGCCCTGCTCGACGACGTGATTATTCGTCAGAATATAACCGCTCGCGCTGACGATAACGCCGGAACCAAGAACTTTTCCACGCGTTTCGCTCTCAGGAATGCCTCCGAAAAATTGCCAGAACAGATCGTTGCCGTCAAATCCCGGAAAATCATGCGACAGACCGCGATTTTTAATCACCTTTTCTGTTGTGATCGTGACAACTGCCGGATTGACGGCGTCTGCAATCTGGACGAAAACATCGTTAAAAGATTGAACGGACGGAGTGGGCGTACTCGATGAAACCAAAGCCGCCGCCGGAACAATTTTCGTCTCCAGGACGCCCTGATAAAGCACGACGCGCTCCGGAACGGACATCGACGCAGTAACAATTACGCCGATCACCGCTAACATGACAATGCCAAAAATATAACCGATTCTTTTTTTCATAAAATATAACTCCTAATCAAGTAACGTGTTTTTATACTTCACTGCGAATCGAAAGTTTCCGACTGTCATAACAGTTACTTTTTTTGCAAAATTCCGGAAAATCTGATAAGTTCAGTCCGGTTTTTCTAATATAAAAAGAAAGGATCGATTCAGATGATCTCGCCAAAATTTCTTTCTTTTGCACTTTTTTTGACTTTGATGTTAACATTCGTCGCTTGCGAAAACGAAACGACAAACTCCGACGACGATCTGTACTGGAATAAAAAGATCGCCCAGGAAGTCGTGCATACTCATGCCGTTATGCTTGGAGAAACTCTGAAAGGCGAACCGACTGAAGCCGAGAAAATTGCCCTGATCTGCACGTCTATCGATTCCGTCCGTTTTTACGACGATGAGAGCGGTTATTTCTATGTTTATGATTACGATTGCGTCAACATCGCTCACGCCACCCAGAAAGACCTTCAGGGACAGAATTTGTACAATTATCAGGATACGCACGGGAAATATGTCATTCGCGAATTGTCAGCCGCGGCACAGAATGGCGGCGGTTTCGTTGAATTTTACTGGATCAAACCGGGTTCGACTGGCGAAAAGAAGAAACTCGGTTACGTCGAACCGATTCCCGGCACCGATTATTTCATCGACACCGGCGTCTATCTGGAATAACAATTTAATGGGAAACCGCCATCCGGCGGACGATAAAAATTACTTATTAACTGGCTAAATATTTTTATTCGTATCTGAGCGCTTCGATCGGATCGAGTTTGGCGGCTTTCATTGCCGGATAAGTGCCAAAAACGACTCCAATGAGCAGAGAAAATCCCAATCCGAGAAAGATCGACCAAACGGGAATAGTCGGCGGCAATTTCAACGCAGAAGAAATGAGCAAGCCAATGAGAACGCCCAAGCCGACACCGATGATGCCGCCCAATAGACAGATACCGATCGCTTCGGTCATGAATTGACTGAGAATGTGTTTCTTTTTTGCGCCGATGGCTTTCCGGATGCCGATTTCGCGCGTTCTTTCCGTTACCGATACGAGCATGATGTTCATGATGCCGATTCCACCGACCAGCAGTGAAATTCCGCAAATGATGACGGCGGCGATAAAGACGAATCCAGTCAGACTCTTCAGCGTGTCCATGATCGAATCCGCCGTAATGATTTCAAAATCGCTATCGGCGCCCGGCGGCACTTTTCTTGCTATCCGAAGAACACCCTCCACCTGATCCATTGTCTCAAAAATCAGATCCGGGCTTTTCGCTTTAATCGCAATGGCAATCGAGCGTTCCCGTCCAAACGCCTTAACAAATGTTGTATATGGAAGCGTCACCATGTTGTCCTGACTTCCGCCGAGGAATGAACCTTTTTTATCGAGAACTCCGATGATTTCCAACGGAACATTATCGACTTTGATGATTTCGCCGATGGGATATTTGAACGGAAAAAGTTTATCGACGATATCTGCTCCGACAACAACGACGTTCTGACGGTGCATGATTTCCTGACTGGTAAAGAATCGTCCCTCGGCGATGTATCGCCCGTTTACTTCCAGCCAATCTTCGTCCCCGCCATAAACTTGAATGTTCGGGTTCGTACTTTCTTCCTTATACTTTACCTGTTTGCCGTACGTCCCCGCTTCCGGCGAGACTTTGTAGGCGAGCGGTGCGCGTTTTTGGATGATTTCGGCATGTTCAAAAGTTAGATCCTTCCGACTCCAGTACTCGTGACCCATGCGTCCCATCTGAACGGCGGGGAACTTCTGAATCCAGAACGTGCTTCCGCCGATGGCCGAAAATGTGTTGGTCATGTATTTATCTAGCGCGGTAATGATCGACATCATACCGATTACGGACATGACGCCGATGACGATTCCGAGTGTCGTCAAAACCGTTCGCAGTTTATTAGAGCGAACGGTTTGATAGGCGAGTCGAAGTCCCTCTTCAAAATTCATATTTTACTTTCCGATTATTCATATCTCAGACATTCGATCGGATCGAGTTTTGAGGCTTTTCGCGCCGGATAAATACCGAAAAACAAGCCGATGAACGTCGAAAATCCCAAGCCCATAAATACCGACCAAAGCGGAACGGCAGAAGGAAAAGGCGTGACTTTCGCGATCACTCGCGAAACGACATAACTTAGCAAAATGGCGATGACTCCGCCAATGGTGCAAATGATAACTGATTCGATAATGAACTGAACAGTAATAACTTTCCGCTTCGCGCCCAACGCCATCCGAATGCCAATCTCGTTTTTACGTTCGGCAACGGATACCAGCATGATGTTCATAATTCCGATTCCACCAACCAGTAAAGACAACGCGCCGATTCCGATTGCCGCTGTGTACAATCCACTCGTCAGTTTGTTGTACATTTCCATGATGGCTTCCTGCTGGTTGATCGAAAAATCGTCTTCTTGATGCGGTTTTAGACCGCGCGATGTCCGCATGAGAAACCGAATGTCGTCTTTGACCGATTCCACTTGAGCCGCATCACGCACCTTAACGAGGATTTGAATGCTCCGGTGAACGCCGAAGTTCTTCAGAAGTGAACCAATGGGAACATAAACAAAAGAATCCTGGCTTTCACCCATGATGCTTCCGCGTTTTTCAACAACACCGATGATCGTGTATGAAACGTCGCCGACTTTCATGCGCTTTCCGATAGGATTCTGCCCTTCAAACAATTTATCCATGATTTCCCAGCCGATGACGGCATTGTTCTTCTCTTTTTCGATCTCGATGGAGTTGAAGTATCTCCCATCTGCGATGTTGTATTCCTCGATCTTTTCCGACTCCATTGTTACACCGGTGGTACGCACTTCCAGAAGAGAATTCGCGGCGTATTTCAAGTTTTGCCTACTCCCGGCTGAAGGGGCAACGGCTTCCGCTGATTTTAGGTGTTTATGAATATACTCGGCGTCTTTCATTTCAATATTCGGACGGTTGCGGTATTTGAACCATTCATCGCCGGAAACCCACGGAAACTTTTGAACATAAAGCGTGTTACTTCCAAGGCTGGCGATCTGTTTGGCAAATCCTTTGTTCAAACCTTCGATGATCGAAGCGACGCTGACAACCGTCAGTACGCCGATGATGATGCCAAGCGTCGTCAGGACGGCGCGCATTTTATTCTGAATTAGCGCGCGAACAGCGATCTTGACATTTTCCCAGAATCCGATAAAAAATGAAATCAATTATTCCTCAACACTTCATCATTGGCGATGTTTCCATCGCGGATATGAACGATCCGGTTAGCGTGTTCGGCAACCTCTTTTTCATGCGTGACGAGAATGATTGAATTTCCCATCTGATGTAGGTTATCTAAAATTTTCATAATCTCTTCACCTGTTTTCGTGTCGAGATTTCCCGTCGGTTCGTCGGCAAGAATGAGCGACGGATTGTTGACTAAGGCGCGGGCGATAGCGACGCGCTGGCGCTGACCGCCGGAAAGCTCGTTCGGTCGGTGATGTTTGCGATCTGAAAGGCCAACTTTCTCCAGCGCTTCTTCCGCCATGATTTTCCGTTTAGCGGCGGAGACGCCGCTGTAAATCAAAGGCAATTCGACGTTGTGAAGCGCATTGGCGCGCGGGAGAAGATTAAATGTCTGAAAAACGAACCCAATCTTGCGGTTCCGGATTTCGGCGAGCTGGTCATCGTCCATTTCATGAACCGGCATCTGGTCAAGTTCATAGACGCCAGATGTCGGAGTATCCAGACAGCCGATAATATTCATCAGCGTCGATTTTCCTGAACCCGACGGTCCCATGATGGAGACATATTCATTCGTATGAATCTGGAGGTTCACGCCCCCGAGAGCGTGAACCTCAACACTGCCAACCTGATATGTTTTAACGATGTCCTTAAGACTTATCAGCGTATTGCTCATTATCCACCAAAATAGAAATTGACGCGGTAAACAACTCCGGAAAAATCAATTTTCGGTACGTCGGTGACGACCTTGTTTTCCATTTTCCATCTCTGCTCGTCGGTGTGCTGATAAAAATAGCCGACGTTAGCGCCAACCGCAAACCAGCGGAAAATGTTGTAACGGAAGCCAATATTCGGCATTGCCCAGAAGAAATGTGATGACATTTCGGATTGGTGATCGTTGAACGTCAATGAATCTGCGCCCGAGTAACCGTCGTTCCAGATGTAATCCCAGCTGATATTCTGGCTGGATTTGGAAAACTTCATGGATGTTGAACCGCCACCGAGCGTCGCTCCCATATAAATCTCGGAATTATTAAACGGATGAAAAACCTTCTCGATTAAAAAGCCGCCGTAGGACACTGATAACGTAACATCGACCTGAGAGCCGTTCCCGCCTGTCGGTGTGCCAAACGATGACACCGTGCCGCCGGCGCCTAATCCACCGACGCGAATTCCATTGCCGATAAAACCCCAACCGCCGCCGCCGCTCAGAATCATTCGGTCGGCAAATGCCGGCAATCCGATAATCGCAAGTTGAGTGTTCAGGACATCGACATCCAGCGGAAGGTAATACCAATCCCAGCCGCCGCCGCCGCCTTTGAAGAAACCGCCCTTATGCTTTTTTCCCCAATCTTTATCGCGGTCTTTTTTCCAATGAAAATCGTCATCGGAAGTATCCGGTTCTTTGTCCTTCCAGTCTTCGTTTTCCATAATCTCGTCCAGAGTTTGTTCTTCCTGTTTTTCCAGTTCTTCTTCAACAGTCGAATCAATCAAAGCAGAAACGGTAGGTTCGGTCGCGGTTGTGTCTTTCACATCGTTTATCTGTTGCCCGTAAAGTGAGGCGCAAAATAGTAACACAGCAATAATTATCATATACTTTTTCATTTTGTCTCTCCTTTTTTATCTGTCGGTCCGCCGATTTTGAGTGGCGAACCGTTTTTGATTTCTTTACTGATAGCCTTGTAACTTCCGACGACAATTTCCTCGCCTTCCTGCAATCCGCTGAGAATTTCGAATTTAGTATCACTGCTGATGCCAATTTTCACCGAACGCTGTTCGGCTTTCGGATAAGATCGTTTTTTAATCATACTTTTTTTCGGAGTATCTTTTTTATCCGGGTGGATGACAACAAAAACGACTTCTTCTTCTTTATTATTTTCACTGTTTGCCCTCTTGATCCTTTCAGGCTCCTCGGCTGTCGGTTCCGGTTTTTTCTTATTATCCGATTCAAAGGCAACGGACGCTGTATCATCCGGACTGCGGGCGGTCAGCGATTGAATCGGAACGACGAGCGCATTTTCTTTGGTATCAGTAATAACATCCACGGTTGACGACATACCGGGACGAAACCGGGTGTCTTGGCCTAAAACAGAAATGGATACTTCAAAATTGGTCACTTGTTCCTGTGTGCCTGCGCCTTTTGTCGTCGCGCTGTGGGCAATTTCTGCAACGACGCCCTTGTAAGTCGTATTTGGAATCGCATCAATCTGTATCTTTGCCGTATCGCCAATGCTCAAATTCACGACATCAGTTTCATCGACCTCGATCTTGACTTCCATCTTTGACATATCGGAAACGATTAGGATTACATCTTCCTGAAAAACCGAACCGAGCGCAATTTCACCGATCTCTTTATTCAGGCTTGTGACGATTCCGTTCATCGGTGACGCGATGCGCGTTTTGTTCAGATCGTCGAGTGCTTGTTTCAGTGCGGCTTCCGACTGATGCACTTGGCTTTCGGCAAGTTCAGCCTGAGCCGTCGCGGCTTCAAGTTCCGATTCGGACGTCAGATTGCTTTGGTAAAGCGCCTGAGTCCGTTTCAGGTCGCTCTGGACTTTTTTCAGGCTCGCTTTATTGGATTGAACATAGGAAAACGCCTTGTCGTATGCCGCTTCATATTGTTCTTTATCTAATTCGACCAGCAATTCACCCTTTTTCACCCGATCGCCTTCTTTGACCGTGAGGTTCATGATCTTGGCGCTGACATTTGCGCTGATCTTGACCTGTGTGACGGGAATCAGTGAGCCGGATGCATTGACAGTTTGAACGATTTTTTCACGTTTGACCTTATCAGTCTGCACGACGATCGGTTTGACCTTGTCTTTGGTAAAATTCATTACGACAAAGACGGCTACAACTGCCAGAATGATAAGGATGATGATCAATTTTTTCTTACTTTTCTTCTTCATTGGTTTTCTCCAAGCGTTCCCATTACGAGAGATAAACGAGCCTCGGCAATTTTTGCGTCATATTTCGTAGAAATTAAATCACTCTGCGCTTTTGTCAACGCAACCTGCGCATCGAGCACTTCCAACAGAGTCGCAGAACTCAGCCGATACATTTCCTGCGCTAATCTTAAGTCTTCCTCCGCCGACGCAATCGTGAGTTCATTGATGTCAATCATATCTCGATAAGTATCGAGCGTCAGCACCAGATTTTGAATCGTATTTCTGATTTCGATTTCTTTTTTTTCGATCATATCGTCGTCGATCTGATAAGCTAACTTTGCCTGCTGAATTTTCGTTTTCCGGTCGAACCCATTGAAAAGCGAAAAACTGATGTCAAGTCTCAGTGAGGAAGACCACCGACTATCAAAATTCGAATATAAATCGGAAAATTTCGAACTGCTCCGGGAATAGGAATATGACGACGACAAATTCGGATACCAAGCACTTTTGGCGATTTTGCATTGGATTTGCGCAGATTGTCTCTGCGTTTGCAAAGAGGCATAATCCGAATTGGCCTCCAGCGCTTTCTGATAAGCGATCGCGGCGTCGATTTGCACTGGCTTTTGATAGGCAGATTCATACACGTCAATCACTTCTTCCCCGCGAATTCCGAGTACGGCTTTCAAATCCGCAAGCGCTAATTTCAGTTCGGCTTCCTGCTGAATAACTTTCAGTCGTTCGGTTCCTTGCTTGACCTGGGCTTTATACAAATCTTTTTTCGCCACTTGGCCAATCCTGTGCATTTCTTCCGTCTTTTTTAACTGCTCCTGACTGTTTTCTAAAGATTTCTGATCAACTTTCAGAAGTTCCTGCGCTTTCAGGACATTGTAAAATTTTTCAGTCACAGTCACGATCAGTGACAGGCGGTTTGAATTCTTATCGTAAATGGCGCTCTGGTAATTCGTTTTAGCCAATTTGATCTCATTCCGCCATCTTCCGCCATCATAAATATTCTGCGTATAGGAAAAACCAGCTCCAAAATTATTGGATATTCCTGCGGGTTGGGGAACAACGGCACCTTGAATGATTTTTGGGCTTGCCGCTTGAGAAATCCGGTTATATGCCGAACCAAACGAAAGATTTGGCAGAATATTGCCGTATGAACTCGTGACATCTGCCGCTTTGGATAATACCACTTTATTTTGGATACGCAGATCAGGATTATTTTTAATCGCAAATTGAATACATTCCTGCAAAGTGAAACTTTGGTCGGCGGCGACTGCCGTGGCGGTAAATAAAAGCGCTATAAAGACCAATTTTCGCATGTTTTTCCCTTTTTAATTACATTTTGACCAAACTGCCAAGTAGCGAGACACCGAAACAGTAAATCAACCAAAGAATCGTTACGATTGTGGCAGTTTTTCCTAATTTTTTCTCATAGATCACGCTCAAGCCGATCGAAGAAACGATGACTTTCCAGATGGCAAATACATCCAGCGTAGTCAGGAAACGGAACAGAAAGGAGCCATTGTCTTCAAAAAACAGTGCCGGGCTCGTGTAAACTTGGATCGTTTCTTGAGAAATGATCAGTGGATATTTTACAGCCATAGAAGCGAGCTCAATTAACCCAACATAGGCTGTAAGTGAAAAAATAACGAGAAATTTCGCTTCTCCGCCCAAAAGAAAATTGCCGGCGAACCAAAGCGCAAGCGTTATAATCAACGCTTTTGCAAGGATGGCAATCGTCGTCGTTATTGACATTCTCAGCGGATTAGTCTGCCTTTCCATTCGCTCATAGACGGCGTCTTTTTGTTCGTCGCTGAATCGTTCGCTCTTCTCAATCAATCCTTTTTGATAACTAACCGCAATCGGTGAAATGTACGGCAATATCGCTAAAGAAACGACGATAACGATGAGCAACGGAATTAAAACATCCACCCATGTCGTATGCAGTTTCAGCGATGCAAAAGTCGCCGAAGGTTCCCAAAAAACAGAAATCACCTTTTTAAACAACGCCACCTCATCTATTTTTCATTAAACAATCTGTCAAAAGAAAAAACACGTTCGGTTAGATAGGGCGTCGTCATAAAAGTTGTCAGGATTTATATTTCAGAAAATTCCCGGACCAACCGATCGGCGTTTTTTTCTAAAAATTCCCGCGCGGCTTCGTAAGTATTCGAAATTTTCGCTTCGAGAATCGCCTCTTCGATCGCATCCTTGATATAGCCGACCGCCGGACCGGGTTGAAGTCCGCAGAATTTCATGATTTCTTCGCCGCGAACCGGCGACTGAAACGCGCGCATTTTATCTTTTTCACAAACAGTTCGAATTAAATTGACAACGCGATCGAAATTGGACATGTATTCGGAAACCTTCCACGGATTCTTAGAAGTAATGTCAGCCCGGCAGAGCAAGATCAAATCATCTAAATCTTCCCCCGCTTCGACAATCAGCCGCCTGACGGCGCTGTCCGTAACGCCTTCACTTGCAATGGAAATCGGACGCATGTGAAGGCGCGTTAGTTTTTGGGCGTATTCCGCAACTTTGTTCGGCATTTTCAGGCGTCGGCATAAACGCCCGGCAATTTTTGCGCCGAGTTCTTCATGCCCGTAGAACGTCCAGCCTTTATCGGGAAAATATTGTTTGGTCAACGGCTTCGCAATGTCATGCACCATCGCAGTAAACCGAAGTTCGAATTTATCGGACACCTTGGCGACATTGTCAATCACATCAAGCGTGTGCCAAAAAACATCTTTATGATGATAACCATTTTTTTGATCAACGCCGGCAAGAAGCGCGATTTCTGGCAGGACAATTTCCAGCAATCCCGATTGCATCATGAGTTTAAGTCCCAGCGACGGTCGGCTCTTTGTCGAAAGAATCTTGATCAGCTCATCGGTAATACGTTCTTGCGATACAATTGCCATCCGCTCTTTGACGTGTGAAATCGCCCAAAAAGTTTTTTCTTCGATCTGGAATCCAATCTGAGTGGCAAACCGTATCGCCCGCAACATTCTCAACGGATCTTCCGAGAATGTTGTTACTGGGTCGAGCGGCGTCCTGAGGATACCCGCATTAAGGTCTTTTAACCCATCAAAATAATCAGTTAATTCAAACAGATTTTCTTCGTTTAACGACATAGCCAACGCATTGATCGTAAAATCCCTGCGCTCCAGATCAGCGTGTAGAGTTCCGCGTTTCACTAAAGGTTTCCTCGAATCCGGCTCATACGCTTCCGTACGCGCCGTTGCCACTTCGATGACGATATCGTGATACGGAACCATTGCCGTTCCGAATTTCGGATATTCGATAACCTTTTTAAGACGAAAAGAATGGGCGATTTGCCTCGCAAACGCCAGGCCATCACCCAAAACGGTCACATCGATATCTTTTGTCGGGAAGCCCAAAATTCGGTCACGAATGACGCCACCAACCAAATAGACCTCTACGCCACTTTTATCGGCGACTGCGCCGATGCGCCGGATTATTTTGGAAATCGGATCATCAACCGGGAATAATAATTCTAAAAATGCCATTTTTTCTTCTATAAAAAACCGGTGAAATTTATTAAAGAGCTACACCAAATCCAACGTCGCCGAATTAATGCTGAATATTATAAATCCGATGATTCCGAATTTATCTATCGGCTTATTTTCCGGCGCGTCAGAATCGGAATCTGTTTTATTTGCTTAGAAAAGTGTCAATCGCTTTCCCACATTTCCCGATTTCATATCCAACGGAAAGATGCCCATAATCGCCTTCGATGACCAGAAGTTCCGCACCGATTTCCTCTGAAATCTCGATCGCTGGAGCCGGATTGACAATATGGTCAGTCGCGCAGACGATTATCAGAACCTTCGCATGAATTTGTCCGGCGGCTTTTTCCATGGAACCACCAAACGGTTTGGAAATATCATGCGTCAGCATCGCTCGGATTTGACTCAACTTGTTGGAAACGGTAAAAACCTTTGATGGTTCACCGTCGAACGACGCCAGCATTTTCTGGAATTTTTCCAATGGCGTATTTCGAACGACATAAGAAGGTGAATGCGCAAACAACGTTGTAAACATGTTTAACGTTTTTTGGATTTCCCTTTCAGACATTCCAGCCTTTTTCGACGATTCAATAAACTGCGCCTGCGTCTGCAATTCCAACAGATCAAACGATGTCAGACGCGGTGAACAGACATACGGAACCGCTTTATCGATAAAATCCGGATAGGTCGTTAACCACTCGAAAACTTGGAAACTTCCCATCGAACCGCCTATTGCGCCAAATAGATGCGTAATTCCCAGTTTTTCCGTCAGGACACGGTGTTCAGCTTTGACCATATCCCGGATCGTAAACAATGGAAATTTTTCTTCCGGCTGTCGCTGGCTATTGGATGGAGACGACGAAACGCCATTGCCGAGCGCATCAATAGCGATGACGAAAAACTTTTCCGTGTTAACCAATTTCCCGGGCCCGAGTAAATTCGCAATATCGGCACTGGTTCCGCCGAACCACGTCGGATAAATAATTGCATTGGATTTATCGTCATTCAACTTGCCGAATGTTCGATAGCCAATTTTGCAGTCGTAAATAACAGATTCATTCTCGAGTTGAAAATCACCAAGATTTGCGAATTGCTGAACTGACTGCCCATAGAGCAATGTTGACAATTCACAGACAATGAGGTAGGTAAAAATACGAATCCGATAATTCATCTTCAGTCCTTTCCGAACAAGAAAATCAAACAACGGACAGAATTTACAAATTGCTTTCGGTAATCGAAGACCGATTTATTGAACGGCAACCAATCATTCGGCGAAGAGTGGAATGAAAGCAAACCGACCGACATCCACTAAACCTTTGTCTGTAATCTTCAGTTCGGGGATGACCGGCAAGGCAAGGAACGAAAGCGTCATAAATGGATTTACCGGAATGGAGCCCAGCTTTTTTGCCTCTCGATTCAGTTCATCCATCTTAGCGCGGACGACGTTTACTGGCTGATCGCTCATTAAACCTGCAAGCGGCAGGGGCAATGAAGCCTTCACTTTTCCGTTTTCCACGACGATCTGTCCGCCGTTCATCCGTACGATTTCTTCAACCGCCAAGAGCATATCTTCATCTCTGGCACCGATGACGATCAAATTATGAGAATCATGAGCGACGGTCGAAGCAATCGCACCCGACTTCAGTCCAAATCCTTTGACAAATCCCAATCCGATATTTCCCGTCTGATGATGACGCTCGATGACGGCAATTTTTAAAATATCCCGGCCGATGTCCGAAACCGTTTCTCCAGCGTGAATGGTCGCTTTATATACAATATTTTTTGTGAGAATCTGATCCGGAATAATCTCAATGACATGAACGGATTCTCCTTTTGCCTCGATTTTTAGCCGTTTACTTTCCAATTTCCCAACGCTAACTGAGCCATACCGCAAGTCTGAAGCCGGAGGAATTTCGACGACAGGTTTTCCGTTTTCGGCAATTAACCGACCACGTTTAAAAACTTTCTGGACATTAAAATGTTCAAAGTCGTCAAAAACGATCATATCAGCGAAGAAACCGGGAGCAATCGCACCGGTTCTCCGGATATTAAAATGTCTGGCTGTGTTCAGCGAAGCCATCTGCAGAGCGTTGATCGGATTCAACCCAAGCCGGATTGCTCTTCTCACCATCTCGTCGATGTGACCGAAATCCAACAGAAAATCCGGATGCCTGTCATCAGTAACAAAACCACAGTTCGCAGAGTTCAGCGACGTGACAACGGGCAGAAGCGCTTCTAAGTTTCGCGCGGCTGATCCCTCGCGAATCATCAGGAACATTCCGTTCCGCAGTTTTTCGCGTGCCTCATCGAGATAAGTACTTTCGTGATCGGATGAAATCCCAGCGGCGATATATGCCGAAAGGTCTTTGCCGGAAAGCATCGGCGCATGCCCATCGATCACTTTATCGCCGGCAATCGCCAATTTTTCGAGAACTTCCGGAACACGGAACAGCACGCCCGGGAAGTTCATCATTTCACCGATTCCTAAAACACGCGGATGATCAATCCATTTTTTCATTTCCGTCGCAGACAAAACGGCGCCGGATGTTTCCATTGGTGTTGCCGGAACACACGACGGAATCATAAAAAATATGTCTATCGGCAGTTTTTCCGACAAATCAATCATCAGTTGGATTCCTTCCGAACCGAGTACATTGGCGATTTCATGCGGATCGGCAACGACCGTTGTCGTTCCGAACGGCAACACGGTTCGGGCAAATTCTGCTGGTGAAAGCAAAGAACTCTCGATGTGAACATGCCCGTCGATGAGTCCCGGTGCGATATATTGTCCGTCGAGATCGATTATTTTTTCGGACAAATAATCCCCGAAGCCGACAATTCGTCCATCGAAAATTCCAATGTCAGTTTTGTAGATTTCGCCAGATATTAAATTAACTATACGAGCATTTTTCAATAAAAGGTCAATTTGCACTTCCCCACGAGCGGCGCGTATCAATTGTTCTGTAAACATAAGAAAATCCCTTCCTCTGCGGACGAAAAACTATGTTAATGCGACTGCACTTTATCGATCTTCCAGCCGCCGGAAACTAATGACAGTTACTTGAGAACCAAAGCGAAATATCTGAGTTGCCCTGTTTCATCGAGTCCATATTTCGGATGAAGTCTCTCAACGCCTCAATGTCATAGTCTATCTGGTAATATTTAAGACACCAACTGATCATTAAAAGAGTCGTCGAACGGTTTTTAGAATTGAATGGCTCGCCGCTGATCATGTAGTAAACATACCAACCCAACTGCGTGTAAAGATCTCTGCGATTCGAAAGCTTTTCTCCAAGAAAACAAGTCAATGATCCACCGCCGGGTAGACTGACGACGTTTTCCATGGAGTTCGTATCGCGGATGCCAATTTCAGTTCCGAATTTCCGCGCCAACAACCAGTTGGCAAAGCCTATAATTTTTACCTGCTGAATTTGATCATTAGTCATCGATGCCTCCCAGAACGTCCGCGTTTTCATTTAAAATTTCTACGATCTCATTCATCATATCTGTATTATACTCATCCGGGATTTTTACTTTGATCGTACTAAGCGTCAATTCTTTTTTCTCTTTGTTCATATTTAGTTCGATTTCCGATCCAAAATCCCAACTCATCGCACGCGTCACTTCTCTCGGAAGAAGAACTCCACGGCTGGACCCAACTCGAATGATTTTTCTTCTCATACCTGCTCCTTGCTTTTCTGAATAATCAAACTTCTACCCGTTTTTCAAGTTCCTCGAAGGCTCCTCCGTATTGCGCCAGGAACTGATCAAATTCAACAAGATAACTCGGCGCCGGCTCTGCCTGTTCATGCAAGTTCCGAAGAATGACTTTGTCATCCTCTTCGTCGAGAATCAAGTCGATCTCTTGCCCAAAGTCCCATTCCATTTCCCGTACTATTTCTTTGGGAAGAAGGATACACAAACTCGCCCCAATTCTAACAATTTTTCTTCTCATTCTAGACCCCTTTATTTTGTTAAACTTTCCCAACTCTAAAATAGTATGTTCATAGATAAAAATCAAGACCTGTATGAAAGTATTTTTCATTTTCTTCAAAATATACTCGATCATTCCATCTGGCTTTTATATAAATCTATCTTGCCTACGCCATTTGATAATATCGTTATACTGAATTAAAAATATCTACATGTAATCTTCAACCACTTTTTCTGATTAAATGATGAAATGCCAATAAATATTTAGATTTCAGAAAGTGCAAGAAAAGTAAAAACCCGGCATTTTGCAGAAGCGAGTATGAATTGCTATCTATTGTGGACGCTGCAGGATTCGAACCTGCGACCTTCTGGGTGTAAACCAGACGCTCTGAACCAACTGAGCTAAGCGTCCAAATATCAATTTGAAAGCATGACCCCTAACAATTTCAAACTCGCG
>PEYN01000044.1 GCA_002774355.1 Candidatus Marinimicrobia bacterium CG08_land_8_20_14_0_20_45_22
GCGCTGTGTTTCTTTTATTGTTTTATTTATAATCATTTTCTCTACGGTCTCTGCGGTCGTTGCGAGAAATATTCTCTTCGGGCTCTGCGAGAAGTAATTCTTTGCCACCGCTGTTGGCGGATATGTTATCCAAAGGTTGACAGGTTCTCCATTGGTGGGTTTTTGTGTTCTTTATGGTGAGTCTTTTTTTTTCGCCTTTGGCGGACAGTCCAGCCTTTGGCGAACAGTTCCTCAGGGCGCGGCTCCGCCCCGTCAGTTACATTTCCCGACGGAGCCAATTTTAAATATATCGAAAACTCCTGTTATTTTTTAACTATTTTGTTTGCGTTTTTTCTATTGACACCATTGGGACTTATAACGCCGACTCGGGCAAACTCACCGGGTCCAAACACTCTTCCTCACTCGGAATTTTAATGAACGAACAAAATCGGTCGCAAATTAATCATTTTATCAAAAAAAACAACCAAATAATTCATTGCCGATATTAAAAAAAATTTTCAATCGTGAAATTTGTGACGTGAATCAAGTAAATGACTTCCGCAATCGTTCCGCCTTAATGTTTATTTAAACAAATGTTTTCATCGTCGGAAAATTCGCGGTGCATATTTAATTCTCTTCCTGAAAAACGAATTACGCTCGTTTACTTGAGCAATATCATCTTGCCGGTTTTCCGAACGTTCCCGGCTGTGAGTCGGTAAAAATAGATTCCGCAAGGTTGATTTTCAGCATTCCACCGAAATGTATGTTTTCCGGAATTCAGTTTTCCATCGGCTACAAGCGTGACTTCTTTTCCCAACATATCATAAATGGCTAAACGAACTTTTTGTTCGGATGGAAGCAAAAATGAAATCGTCGTGGAAGGGTTGAACGGATTAGGATAATTCGGGTAAAGGCAGATTTCCTTCGGTAAAACACTTTTCCTGTTTTCCAAAGAAGATGGATTAGCGTTCGCTTCGCCTTTGGTTGGATTGGCAAAGAAATACCATCGGCTTGCGCCGTCCGGACAACGTCCTTGACTGTGATCGGCAGTTTGTTCACCATAATCGAAATAATCCAAACCGGTCGTACTGTCGGCTTTAGTTAATACGATAACCTCGTCACCGGTAGAAGAAAAACTAAAACCCAGCGCATCTTCATAAATCACGAGATGCTCACCCTTTTGAAGAATCGTATTCGCCGGAAAAGTCCATTTGGATAATTTATCGAGATCGTCGGAAAGAAAGGAACCGGACAGGTCGAAAGCGTTATTTCCCCGATTATAGATTTCCACCCAATCGTCCGTTCCGCCGAAATTGCTGGTGCTTTGAAATTCGTTGATGCAGACATCTGAAAAGAGTTCGCTGGTTTCATTGGATGCGCCCGGAGTAGGCGTCTGAAGATATTCGGGTGCGGTATGACTTAACGTAGAGGGAAAACCCATCGAAATATCCGGCGCCATCACACCATAAGACCAACCATGAATCAGGACATTTCCGTGATTGATCGTTTCAAAGATCGCGACGTCTTCTCCGCTGGCGGATAACTTAAAATCGGTGTGCAAATTGCCCTGATCGGTATCGTCGTCCGCCCAGACGAGCAGATATTTGCCCGGATCGAGATCGACGTCGGGCAGTTCAAATGCCTGAGAATTGCCCAGCGAACTGCTTACGAACATTCCAGCCAGATTGACCGTTCTGGAATCGTTATTGTAGATTTCCAACCAGTCGTCATATTCTCCGGCTCCGTCTTTTTTAGTGGATTGATTCGACGCCATGGCTTCCGTGATCATCAAAGCAGGCGGCGCATAATCGACAGTATAAGCCATATATTCCGTAGGAGCATTGTTGGGCCACGTATCGGTTTGCCCGATTAAGTCAGTCGCAATCACATAGTATTTAACGAGTGCGCCGCTGTTCCGTGCGGGAATGACAGCCGTGAAAATGGAATCGCCGGAAACCGCGTCGCCGTTCAAGCCATCGTCCTTCATTAGGTTTGCCATATAACCGTATCCGGTATTGACCATCAGATGAATGCTGTTCAATCCTTCGTGATCGTAAGCGAACGCGCTGACCGCAACATTTTCCGAATGCGTCGGCAAATCGACTGAACAAAAGCCATCTTTGCAAACAGGAGCCGCATTAACTGTGTAAACGCTGTTCACCTTTCCGGGAGTTCCGGTGGCAATCGAGCTGGAACGCCAGGCAGTTGGTAAAGCATTTTCATAATTCGGATTTAAAAGTTCAAGAGAAGGACCACTGCCATCTGCGCCGCTGGGCCAGTCGCCGCCATCTTGATATTCGACTATGTCGCGCAGTTGTCCGGAACCGTCAAACAACCGAACGGCATCTCCGCTGTTACTCAAAGACCAGGCGTCTGCTCCCGCCCCGAATCCGATTGAAAAAACATTGGTAACAGTCGGATAAGTGGTGTGAAACTGATTAACGATTCTCGCCACGACCAAGTAACCACCCGATGCAAGCGTACCGGAAAGCGTACAATGCGTGTGATCGTTATTATCATCGATCAAATACCATTCGCTTAAATCTACGGCGGAGGCGCTGTTGTTGATAAGTTCAACCCATTCGATATCCGTATCGCCGGGACTGTTATACATGATTTCGTTGATCGTAACATCGCCGGCAAAAAGTACCTGCACTACCATTATCATGGCGAAGAAAGAGACCGATTTGAGAATTTTCATAAAACTTTCCTGATAACCTGAACTATTTAATCCGCTTAATTTATTTGCCACGGAGAAGGCAGGGGAAAAACCGCAGAGACCGCAGAGATTGCGGAGGATGCAGAGAAAAATATTAACCATAGAGGTCACAGAGTGCACAGATAACATTTTTGATTTCTTTTTTATAGTGTTAAGATTCATGTCATGTTGGATTTGGTAATTTTTATTCATTCTAAAATCCACACGTAAATTCTTCTACAAACATGTCACTCCGATGGAATTCAGGGTTTTCGGTCAACTTATCCTACGAATGAATCCGTGAGCTACTATGAATAAACATAGGCCATCAATATTAGCGCCGTAGGTGTGATTTGTGCGGTGGTGAGTCATTTGAATTTGGGATTTAGGATTTGTTTGGATTTTGGCGCTTGTTATTTGTCTATTTTGTGGCTCAGGATGACAATAGCGGACTGGGAGAAATGTAGAATTTAGAATGTTGAATGTTGAATGTTGAAAAAAGAAAAAGAATGAAGAAAAAAGAATGTGTCCACTAATCCCGATATTGTTCGGGATTCGTGGTTTCTCTCTTTCGTCCCTTTTCGTGGTCAAATTTTCTCTCTACTCTTCTCTGCGGTATCTGCATCCTCCGCGGTTAATTATTCAGGTCAGGTTAAAAACCGAATACCGCACGGGCGCATTTCTTTCGAGCATGTTGTCGATGCTGTAACAATATTTCGAGAACGGGCGTTGGACAAGACCAAACATCTTGATCATTTGAATCACCCAATAGGGAACCAGCGTTTCGGTTTTGATCTCAAGCAGAACGAGCGATTGCGGATTGTGTGTCGTCATCGGATCGTCGTAATAAAGCATATCCCTTTCGTCATAATCCAGATTGAGGGAACCGTCAATCTTGCGATAACAGAGTTCGCGGTCGAAAGTGATCCTGCCGTAATTATCCTGAACGCTGACGTAAGGTTCGCGAATGTATCGGACATGAGAAATCGGGCGGGCGTCAAACCAATAGACGACCTCTTCAAAAGTATTCACGCGCGGTCGGACATCGTTTAATAAATATCCAAAAATTTGCGGTGAAAACTGATCCGCCCATTCGCGAGTTGAGATTTTCTTCCGGACTTTCCAGATAACGTTCGCGTGCTTATATTTGATTTCCGGCCAAATGTCTTTATCAGATTTAAGACCGTAATAGCGTGCGCGCGCTTTGAATCGCGTCAATTTGTGGAATTTAGTATCGTAATAAAAACGCAGATCATTAGTGTCGAAGTAGAGATTATTGACTATATAGTGATTTTTCCCGGTCGCGGCATGCTTATCCAAAACACAAATATTTCGGATATAATCGCGAATTTCACCGGCAACCGATTCGGTGATCGTATACTTCAATTCGTAACGCCGGATTTTAGTCAGATCTTCGGTCATGTCAATTCTGTAAAATTGCGTAATCTTCGACGCCAACAGTGATACAAAGGTCTAAAAGCGCATCCGCGAGGTCTTTTTCCTTTTGCGCGAGTATTTCCTGCGTTTCTAAAATTGTCAATTCCATTTCCATGACTTCATCCGTCAACAGCGTCTGATGTTGCTTGGCCTGTTCGATGACCTGCGTGGCTTCGGCGATCAGCGTTTGGGATTCGCGGGAGAAGTTTTTCCAATCCAGCAACAAATCGCGATAAGCTGTATATGCGGCGTTGACCTCATAACTAATTGTCTCTTTGACGGCGTCGGATTCGATTTCTTTTTTACGGACGGAAAGCGTCGAGGCTTTGATATTTCCGCGATTCCAGTTGAAGAGCGGAACGTCGATTCCCATGATCAATTCGCCCCAATCGGCTGTTTTGTTAGTTTCAACGTGATAATTCAGTTCGACAAAATTGAACCACGGCAAAATCTTTAGATGTTCGCGCCGGTTTTGTTTCATCGCCAGTTCGATCCTTTGCGCGACGAGTTGCATTTCCGGGCGATTCTTACAGGCAATTTCGGTGAGGCGATCCAACCCGACTGTCACTTCAGGCAGATCGGTCTCTTCGACCGGGGAATTGATATTCATGTTGCTACGTTTGGAAAGTTTTCGCCGCGCGTCGATTTGGTTTTGAACCTCCCGCGAATAATCATTAACGGAGTCGGCGTGCCGCATTTTAGCTTTTGTATAATAGACAATCGAACGGCTTCCGATCGTCACCATCTCTTCGATTATTTTGATTCGGCGCTCCTCCAAAGCGACTCTTTTTTCAGAGAGTTCTTTGAGTTTGTCATGCAAGATGACGGAGAAGTAATCTCGGCGAACATCGGCTATCAACTCGTTTCGATAAAGCAGTTCGTCGCTTTTCTGATCCCAGAGTTTAACCATCGCGTCTTGTCTGTTCTCGCCCACTTCACCGAGCTCCGGCAACCGAAAACGCATACCGATGCGCAGTTCATCAAAATCATCTTTATAGTTACGCGTGGAGAGGTTGCTGACACGCAGTTCAGGATTCTGTATATTCCGGGCGGACTTCAATCGGTAATTAGCAATTTCCACATTGGTTAACATAGATTGAAGTTTACGGCTTTTTTGGAGAGTCATATCGATCAAAGCCGCTTCGGTCAGTGGTTTCTCTACGAGGCTGATTTCGATCTTTTCGCCAGAATTGAACGAGTTCACTGCGCCGGAAATAGGCTGAGCCGAAAAACCCAACCGAATCGCCGAAACGGAAAATATTCCCGCTAAAATATAGGATAAGTGTCTGAAATTTTTCTGAAACATGGTCTGATTCGATTTGCTTAGTGTTGTTCTGGATTGACGAAACAGTAGCCGGGCGTTTCGTTGTCTTTATCAAAAACGATCAATAGGCTGAATCTGCTTTGAAAACAGAGTCCTTCCGGTTTCAATCCGGGAAATTGAAGAATCGTTTTCGCTTCCAATCGTCCATCCGCAAATTGATCAATGCGATGCAGAGCACCAATCTGATCACTTTGACCGGCGTCCGGAATCGTGGAAAGCGCCCATAATTTGCCGTCCGGATCGAAACACATATCCGAAATGCCTGCTGGTTGCCCGTTCGGAGCTTTCAGGTTCACCGTGCCAAAAAGCGTCAACTGTCCCGGTTCGATTTTTTTATGGTCGAACATCTCTTGCGGGTTTTCCAATTTCCAGATGATGGCGCCGGTTTCGGTAATCGGCTGTTTTAAACCAAAATAAAGTGTTTGACCATCAAAAGCGATGCCTTCGATGTTGATTTCGGGACGCTGATCCGATTCATTCATCGTTAATCCGAGCGTTTTCAGTTCTTCAGGCGAATACGCTTGCAAGATCAACGTCAGCAAATTTACTTTGTCTTTCACGACGAAATCGTTGCCCTTACGAACTACTTTCAGCAAAAATTCACGGTTGACCGGTCGGCGTCCTTTTTTACTGATGTTTTGGGAAGAAATCAGGTAGAAAGTATCGTTACCGGCGGCGGTTATTCCTTCAAGATCATTGACCGTTGCGATTCCCGACAACTTCTGCGGTTGCGGATGAACGTTTCCCGATTCATTCATTCGAAAAATAAAAGGCTCATGTTCGCTGGTCGATTCGTTGATTCCGGTATCATCGCTGATCAATAAAAATTCCTTCAATTCCGGACTCCATGCGACGCCGGAAGGTTCAAAATTCGTTACCGACCACAGGTTTTTCGGAACGTTCATATCTTTTACCGTCGGGGGATTATTGAGATTTTGTTGAATCAACATCGCGGTCGATTCGGCGGCGGCGACATGGAAATTAAGAATATGAATAAAATTGCCATTGTTCACAAATCGGACGGTCACAACTTCGCCGGGGACGAGTTGATGATCGGTATTGAGATCGACCTGAACTTTTCGCGCCCAAAAAATCTGACCGCGAAATGAAATTCTGTCTTCTGCCCGGGTAAAGCCGGGATGAACGAATGAAACCATTCCGGTTGTGGCCAATTTTTTACTTCGCGACGAATAAATCCTGACTGGATTTCCGATTTGGGGTTGTAAAGTCGAATGTTCCGGAATGTAAACAATCAGGCGGCTTGGATGACTTTCTTCGACGGTCATAATCGAATCGAATGCTTTCACAATGTCGCCCTGTCCGGTGATTATTTGCGTTACATATCCATCACAAGGAGCCAACAAGGTTCGCAAATTGATACGATTTTCAGTTTCGATAATCTCGCGCCGCAATTCTTCCGTGTGTTTCAATCCTTCGATGAGTATGGCTTCGGTCATCTCATCTGTATCGACATTTTTTAGAGTATGTTTCGACTCCGATAGAATTTCCGCTTTGTTGTGTTGATTCGTTAATCCACGGCGCAATTCGTTGAGATATGCCACCAAAGCATCGCGCTGAATATGTAGGTCAGCCAAATCGCGATTATAACCTAAACCGGCATCCTGAGCGGATTGAAGGCGCTGGATCAAAGCATTGACACCGGCTAATTCGGCGCTTTTTGATTCGATCGTTGCCATGCGCTCAAGCAAATCAGATACTTCGTTATTCAGACGCAATCTTTCCTGCTCGATTTGCATGTTGTATGCATTCCGTCGCGCATTTTCCGTTTTTTGAAGACGGCTGAGTTCAGTACGAAGATTCTCCAGATTGCTCTTCAAATCCGACATGTAAAGCACCGCCAGCAACTGGTTTTTCGAGACTTTATCACCGGGTTCGACCAGCAATGTCTGAACGCGCCCGGATTCCTGCGCGCCGACAAAGTGCGTTCTTCGTTCGACGATCCCGAGTAAATTCTTATCGACCTGCCACGTGTGGAAGAGATAAACGGCAACTATAATGGATGCCGCCCATAGCAGAATGTACCAGTTTATTGGCATCTTTTTCCTGAAATTACTTTTTTTCATACGCATCATCTTAAACTGCTTGGTTCATAAACCACAGAAGACATATTTCAGTTTCTTTATTATTTTGTTAGGAATCATCTCATGATGGATTCGACTGTTTGTTATTCATTAATCTCAGCGATCTCAGCGGTTAATTTTTTATGCTTAAAGTTCAATCCCCGCCTCCTGATTCGTGTAAGTCAAACCGCGCATTCCCTCTACCTGCTCAAGAGCAGATAGAAGAGTCCTGTTATCATCGGGTGCGGCTAACTTCACCTGATAAGCATATTCGACGACCTGTCCCTGCGCGACATCCCGCATGGTGACTAAAACGAACCGTTTCGTATTTTGTTGAAGAATTTCCGTGATCTTGTTCGTCGTCGCAGGATCCGAAGGAATCTGAAACCGCAATAATCCGTCATGTTTTCTGCGCGTGCCGAACGGAGAACTTGCCAGCGCCAGCGCCGCCAAACAAAAAATAATAGCGCCGGTAATTCCGGTCACATAGCTTTGAACACCCGAAGCCACGCCGACGCCCAGCGATGCAAAAAGAAAGACAAGGTCGCGCGGATCGCGTAAATTTGTCCGAAAACGAATAATGGCTAATGAACCAACGATGCCGATTCCGCGGGCGATATTGTCTCCGATTGCGATCATCAGCATACAGGAGATCAAAGAGCCGAGGATCATGCTCTGCACCAATGTTCTGGAATATGAAAGTCCTTGAAACGTTTTTTCATAGACCCAAGCGATCAGGCTGGAGAGTGAGAGCGCCATGAGAAATGAAAGCAAAGCGATCTGCCATTCGATTTGTTCAAAACCGTAGTTTAATAACGTCTGCATGTTAGCCTTTCCGTTAATTTATTTCGATAACACGATGGCTCATCATGGGCATAACATCGTAAAAATCCCGATTGAAATCCTCGCCGAACCATGCGCAGAAAACGCAAAGTATATTTAAGAAAGGAAGCAGGAAAAAGGAACTTAATGTATTTTTTATTTTTCTTTGCCACCGCTGTTGGCGGGACTTCGCTCCACTTCGCGGACTCTACGAGAAATATCTTTTTCCTCTCGCAAAGGACGCTTTTATCAATTTAGAATTTAGAATTGAGAATTTAGAACAATTTAGAATTTAGAATTTAGAATTTAGAATTATGCTTTTTGATGTTTTCTTTTGTCGAGATGATAATA
>PEYN01000045.1 GCA_002774355.1 Candidatus Marinimicrobia bacterium CG08_land_8_20_14_0_20_45_22
AACTGGATTTATCACTTCGATAGCACGGTCAGCGGCGTATATCAATTTACCCAACCGCTCGCTTACGTATCGAACGATCCGACGCCAAGATCGGCGCCGGCAAAATCCGGCGGAACACAAATGACGAATCTGCTGACGGGAATCGGCGGCGCGCCGACTTTGGTGAAAAACGGCCAGAGAACGGTCACTTATAATGAAGAGATCATGTGGGGATCTGGCGTTGGATTGACCGGCGGCGATCCGCGTACCGCTGTCGGTTATACAGCCGACAAACATGTGATTATTTTCGTGGCTGACGGCAGACAGGAAACGCTGAGCGCTGGCGTCAGTTTGGTCGAACTCGCGGACATTCTGATCTCGCGCGGTTGCGTGGAAGGAATGAATCTTGACGGCGGCGGTTCGACGCAGATGACAATTGGCAATGCGTATGTCAACAGTCCGTCGGAAATACCATATCGTTCCATCCCGACGATTCTGGCAATCGTAGATCGCGATTCCGTTAAGTTCCCGGAATCGGAAACCGGCGTTGAACTGATCATCGATACCGAAGACGCAAACTGTTCTTTGGTTGGCAACGGCTGGACTCCGTCAGCAAATCCCGGTTATTATGGAACATCCCGCTCACTGTATAACACAATAGGAACCGGTGACAAACAGGCGATCTATCGCACTTCGCTAGACAAATCGATCCTGTGTAAAGTCTATAGTTGGTGGGTCGCAGCTAACAACCGAAGCACGGATACGCCGTATGTCATCGTCCATGCGAATGGACGCGATACGGTTCGCATTAATCAAGCGACAAACGGCTCGAAGTGGAATTTCATTGGAAAGTATAATTTTTCCAGCGATCCGTCGCAGTGTGTCATCATTTCCAATCAGACGACGACGGGAACCTACATCGTTGCGGATGCGCTAAGATTGCTGACCGCCGATTCCGTTCAGATCGTTACGTCTATCGATCCGAAAACGAAAACCGACAACCTGATCGCGACTTTCGAACTCGGGCAAAATTTCCCCAACCCATTCAATTCCACCACGCTAATACGGTTCACGATTCCAAAATCGGGAATTGTCCGGTTGACGGTTTTCGATCTCTTCGGACGCGAGGTAAAATCACTCGTCAACAGCTGGCAGACTGCTGGAAATCATCGCGTCTCTTTTTCGGCTGACGACCTGCCGACCGGCGTTTATTTTTACAAATTGCAGGTCGGCGATTTCTCCCAAACAAAGAAAATGATCCTGATTAAATAGAAAACGAAAATGCCGAAAAAGTTCAAATTCCATGTCATATCGAACACGCATTGGGACCGCGAATGGCGCTATCCGTTTCAGCGCAACCGCCAGAAATTGGTCGAAATGATCGATCAGACACTGGACATTCTTGATAGAAATCCAGACTATCGCGCGTTCCATTTGGACAGTCAGACTATCGTTCTGAAGGATTATCTGGAAATTCGGCCGCAAAAACGCAAACAGGTTGAAAAATACATCCGCGAGCGTCGTCTGCTCGTCGGACCGTGGTACATTTTACCTGAAGAATTTCAGGTCGGCGGCGAGAATCTCGTCCGGAATCTTCTGATGGGTCATCGCATCGCCAGCGAATTCGGACACGTCATGAAAGTCGGCTAATCGCCATTTTCGTGGGGACAAATCTCGCAACTGCCGCAGATATACAAGGAATTCGGCATCGACGTCATCATGTTTTATCGCGGCGTGAACTCGCTTGACAGTCCGAAAGCGGAATTCATCTGGGAAGGCGCCGACGGAACGCAAACGCTGACATCGCGATTCTCGACGATGCCGCGTTACAATTTTTACTTTTATATCTATCGCCCGGTCGTACATAACGAGAAAATTGCTGACGTCGAACGCCAATGGACGCGCGGCGGTCTTCCCTTCCACTTCGCCGATCTCGAAACCGCAACGGAAGATTACGCACTGGCAGATGCGCGAGACGAATACTATCCGGAAAATGTTCAACCGTCCGTCGAATCCATCATCAGAAATCAGATCGACGATTTTACGACCGAGCATATTTTCTGGGCTGAAGGACACGACACAAGCGGACCGAATGAACAGACCGTTCGGATCATTAAAGACATCAACCAAATTTTAACGAACGGACAGGCGATTCACAGCACGCTGGAAGATTATTCCGATGGACTGAAGACTTCTGTCGATTGGAATCCTCTTCCCGTCGTCAAAGGTGAGCGACGAAGCAGTCAATTCGACCGGCGATCCGGCAACATGTACGGCTATACGACATCGGCAAGAATGTTTCTCAAACAGGCGAATTTCCGGACGGAAAAATGGCTCCAGTTTTACGCGGAACCATTCAATTTGATCGCCGGTGCGCTGGGACTGGACATTTCTGACCGCTACATCGAAACCGCTTGGGATCTCCTTCTACAAAATTCCGCACATGATTCCATCGGCGGTTGCAGTCTGGACGAAATTCACGCCGACGGTATGAACCGGTACAAACAGGCGACTGATATTTCACAGGGAGTTTTTGATCGCGCATGGCGATTCATCGCGAAGCAGATCGATCTAAAAAACCAACCGGCGGATGGCATTTTTCTCGTCATCGTCAATCCGATGACATTCCCAAGAAGCGAGATCGTTGAAACCTT
>PEYN01000046.1 GCA_002774355.1 Candidatus Marinimicrobia bacterium CG08_land_8_20_14_0_20_45_22
AGCCGCATACTCCGCCTTACAATAAATGGTTTCGCAACGATAAGTCGATGTGGAAGGTCATCGGTTCCGGTACGCTGATTGAATATAGTGGCTCAATTTCCAATCTGGTCGAAACATTCGCATCTGGACCCTTCCTGCTTTATAAAGGAAGAACCGAACGCATCTCAATGGCGGAACTTCATTCATTCGATCCGCTGGAAGGACTCAGCTCAGAACAACACGGAGCACCGGCGCTTTTTGAACTAAAAAAGATCGTGCAGGTCATTTATGAAAAAGACTATCGGTTTGCTCAACCACCCAAGATGCCGACGCTTTCCGCTACGCCCGGAGACGGCATGGTGATCCTAACATGGGATGACATGGCTGATACCAAGACCCGCGATCCGTTTCTTGCAAACGCTAATGACTTCGAAGGCTATAAACTCTTCCGTGCGACCGACAAGAAAATGTCGGACGCCGAAGTCATTACCGATGGATACGGAACGGCAATGTTCAAGAAACCGATTTTCCAGTGCGATTTAGCAGATAATAAGTTTGGCTTCACCGATTTCGGATTGGTAAATGGCATGGGCTATTATCTGGGAAACGAAACCGGAATTCAGCACTATTTTATCGATACCAACGTTCAAAACGGAAGAACCTATTATTACGGCATTGTTGCCTATGATTACGGGGCGCCGGACATTGGTCCCGGTATCGCTCCGTCCGAAAACAACATGATCATTGAGCTCGATGAAGCTGAGGACATTCGAACAATCAGTAAAAATGTCCAAATCGCAACCCCACACCAGATGGCCGCCGGTTATGTGCCGGAAGAGATCGAACTGCTGGAAAATTCCGAACTGCTCGGACATGGAACCCTAACTCCAGAAATTCTGGCGAAGAAAGACCTGCAGGCTAATCATGTCTATGGCGTCACATTCGAGATTGACACCATCGGATCGGCAATTGCCGATTATCCCCACGGAGTCAATTATACCAATGATGGCTTCCAAATTTATGATCTGACAGATACTGAATTAGTTTACATCGAAAATTCAGAGAACATACATGGTAATAGCATTTTCTATGATGATTCGCTGGCGGTCAATTATTTAGACTATCAGCATACGGTTTCTTCCGACGTATTCGAAGGTCTGCGTATCAATTTGAAACTCCCGAACATGTCTCCGACGCCGGATTATGGCAACACTGGTTGGGTCGTCGGCAGTAAACCGATTCTGGTCACGCGGAGTAAACGCGAGTCGCTTTTCTTTCCATGGGATTACGACATTGTGTTTTCTAACCAAACGGTTTATACCGGTCGAAATGTTCCGAAGTCTGGAATCCGTGATGACGCCGATGTACGGATTTCGCCAACAAGTCGGCTCTATACGACGCTGAATTTCAATTTTTACGTTGTGAATAAATCCTTTCGTGATTCGACCGGTGCATTTGAGAAACTTGATCTGGTTGGTTATGATTCAGATAAAAACGATCTATTTGAAATCTACAAAGATAAAGTGCTCGTTGGACCGGTGACAAACTCGGGGAAATGGGCGGGGACATTTTGTTCGATTTCGTTTCCCGACAGCCTACAGATGCCCGCTGACGGCGATGTCTATCGAATGACAAATCTTCTTCGTCCTTATTGGATAACTGATACATTGAAATTTACGATCAAAAGCACAAGCGAAATCGATAAAGAAGCGCTGAAATATACAATGAGCAAGATTCAGGTCGTTCCCAATCCATACGTTGGCACGAACGCGATGGAACCGTCGGTCGCGAATTGGTATCTGAATCAGCGTCGTAGATTGATGTTCACGCATCTGCCGGCGCAGTGTACGATCAAAATATTTACGGTTAGCGGTGTGTTGGTTGATGTCATTAATGTCAATAACGACGCGGATAATGGAATCGTGCACTGGGACATGCTGACGAAAGAGAATCTGGAAATCGCCGCAGGCATGTACCTGTATCATGTCAAATCAAAGGCGACAGGTGACGAAAAGGTCGGCAAATTTGCCGTCATCAAATAGGTGAAAGCGGATTTGAAAAGGGAAAAGAGATGAATAAAATAAATCGTACGACGTTCATTTTTCTGGCGATTTTCCTCACGATCAACTGTCAGTTGGGGTTAGCTCAGCGCCCGTATCGGACTGGAACGACAACGGCGAACTTTCTGGAAATTGGGATGGGAAGCGACGGCCTAGCTATGGGCGACGCTTTTGTCAGTATGGGCGGAAATCTTTCGTCGTTGTACTGGAATCCGGCGGGATTGGCATTTCTGAAACAGAACGAAGTCATGTTTGGCTATCAGCCATTGGTCGTAGACATCAATTCTGCTTACGCCGCCGGAGCGATTCTTCTGCCGCCATACGGCAACCTTGCGTTTGGATTTTTCAATGTCGACTATGGCGATATGAAAGTCACGACTTTGGACATGCAGGATGGAACGGGCGAGTTATTTACCGCGAACGAATATGCATTCACGTTTTCCTATTCTCGGAAACTAGCCCAGTGGTTTTCTTTTGGAGTATCAGCGAAATATATCAGTTCACAAATTTGGCATACGAAAGCCAGCGCCACGGCGCTTGACCTCGGCGTCATCGTCAACACGCACTTCTTTGCGCCTGCCGGATCAAAGGAAAACGGCATGAAGATCGGTATGAGCATTTCCAACTATGGAACGAAAATGCGTTATGATGGGATGGATTTGCTACAACTCATTGACATCGAGCCAGATGAGGCGGGAAATTATAGCGCCGTCCCAGGGCAGTTCAAAACACATGAATGGGAATTACCGCTAATCTTTCGCATCGGTGTTTCAGTGAATC
>PEYN01000047.1 GCA_002774355.1 Candidatus Marinimicrobia bacterium CG08_land_8_20_14_0_20_45_22
TCTCCTGACAGGTAAACTCGACCTCACCTCTAATAATAAACACTATCTACCCATTTAAAATGCGAAAGAACCATATTTTATTTATGAAGATGTTACCAATCTCACAAAGTTGAGAAATTTTCTTCTCTAATTAATCTAAAATTAAAAAAAAGCGTGAAAAGAAGTAAAAGATTTTGTTTTTGAACCAATCAAGCGAAAAGTTAAGCCTTCGGAAGGAACGATATTAACATCTGATGAGAAGATTTATTTTATGTACGGACTGCTCATTATTTAAAAAAACTGCGGGAACAAATTTGAGTGCGCTCATAATCTGACAGAGGTATCAGTATTTGAGAAGTAAGGGGCGCAAGCGTCGGGGAAAGATCGGTTGCCTGCGTTCAGGGCATTTGTTTTCAAAAGGATTTTTCGATTGAATCAAATGCTGATTTAAGAGTATTTTTGCTGAATAATTTCCTCTGAATTATTCCGCTTTAAAAATACACTTGACTTTTGTTTTCTGAGTTTTTATATTAAAACGTGTCGATAATAATTATGAGACGATATGAGCACCATTAAAGATATTGCTAAGAAAGCCGAGGTTTCGATCTCGACTATATCTCTGGTTTTGAATAACAAGGGATATGTCAAACCGGAAACACGCAAGAAAATTCTCGATGTGATGGAAGAACTCAATTACAAGCCGTCACGATCGGCCCGTAAACTTGCAACCCGTATGAATGGCAATATCGGATTTATCATTTGGGAAAGTCACTTCTACGAAGTAGAAATGTTCTATAGTCAGGTTTTTCTGGGAATGGAGTATGCCGCGCGGAAAAGTGATAGTTATATTCTGCTGACGACTGTAAAAGAAAATTTTGACCCCAAGATTGACCTACCGCGTTTTTTAAAATATAATGATATTGACGGGGTTGCCCTGGCCGGACGTGTGCCCCATAGTCTGGTTGAATATTTAGATAGCAAGCGAATCCCTTTTGTACTCGTCGATTATTTAGTTCCGGGTAAAAATTACAACAGTGTGCAGATTGATAATTATAATGGAGCTTATGCAGCGGTTCAGCATTTGGTCGAATCCGGACGTAAACGCATCGGTTTTGTGGGGGGTACTTTTTTCCATTCATCAATTAAGGAAAGATATCGCGGATATAAAGAATGTCTTGAAACGTATAAAATTATGGACAGCGAACAAATCTCAAATTATACTTATGTCGAAAACGCAGAAACCTCACCGGCGATAGGAGAAAAGGGTCTCGTCAGTCTATTAAACAGAGAGCCGAAGTTGGATGCCGTCTTCTGCTGTAATGATTCGACTGCGATGGGAGTAATTAAGGAAGTTCACAAAAAACAATTAAAAATACCGGATGATATTGCTATTATCGGCTTCGATGATATTCCCAATTCGGCTTACTGTAATCCGAGGCTAACGACCGTCAGGGTCCCCCAATTAGTACTGGGAAAGGAGGCTTTTAATTTGCTTAATGAAGTGATTCGGCACCCGCTTGATCCGCCCCAAACTCGCATTATCACGACAGAACTTGTTAAGCGGGAAAGCACGGGATTTAAAGAATAGGTCAATAAGGGATTAAAAGAACAAGTGGTTGAGAATCTGTTTTTTAAAGATTGCGAAGGGAAAAACCTATTTTTGATTGGTACTAATTACTGGCCAGCCACTTCGGCTATCAACATGTGGACTGAGTGGTATCCGGCAGAGTTGGTTGATGATGTCAAACGGATGAAAGGGCTGGGAATGAATTGTTGCCGGCCTTTTTTATTTCTGCCAGCTTTTCTGGAAAAGGAAGGCACGGTCAATCCGGTGATGCTTGATCGTCTGGGTTATTTTTTAAATGTTTGTGAAGAAAATAAGCTGTACACATTTCCAACTTTTATTGTCGGGCATATGTCCGGTGAAGACTGGGGGGTTCCCTGGATGAATGGCCCGGAATTGATCGGGGATCGCCGTGTTATCGAAATAACCAAGTCTTACATAACTTCGGTAATTCAAGTCGCGAAAGTTTTTAAATACGTTCTGGGCTGGCTTTTATCAAATGAACTATCAAATTTCATCGGAAATCAAAATCCTGCCGATGTAATGGCCTGGGTCAAAGAAATAACCGCCACGATTCGCTCAATCGATCCACAGCGACCGATCAGTGTTGGTGACGGAGCCTGGTCTCCGGAAGTGATTAGTGAGCAAACCGGCTTTCATTTACGGAAACTGAATTCCTATCAGGATTTCGTCGGCTTGCATTATTATCCGCGTGGAATGAGTCCGTGGCATCATACATATACGACGGCGTTCCGTACACAATTAGCAAAGGTCTGGGGCAAACCGGTAGTCGTCGAGGAATTCGGTACTTCAACGACGTTATGTTCCGAAGAAAATCAGGCGAATTATTTCCGAACCGTTTTTTTTAGTGCGTTGATTAATGGAGCTCAGGGGACTCTCAGCTGGTGTCTTAACGATTTTGACTTTGTCAATAAAAGGCCTTATTCTCACCACCTTTCCGAGGAACGTTTTGGAGTCATTAGAAGTGACAAGACTTTCAAACCGGCTGCCTACGAGTTTGAGAAGTTCCGAAAGATTTGTAGTGAATTGACCAAGGGTGAGTTTGAAAAGAATGATAACAATGTAGGCTTATTCATTCCATCTAATTATTATTACAAGTATCCTTATGAATTTCAGACCGACATCGGGAATCTGTATGATTTTTATTTAGAGTGTTTTTCTTTATTAAAGCGTGTTAATCAGAATGTAAATATGATTGTCGAACCGGCTCAGGAAATTGAGAACGGAGGTCTTTTTTCACATGATTTAAAGTTGGATGGCCTGCCGGTATTGTTCCTGCCGAGGTTGAAATTCATGACCAAACCGACCAAAACTGCCCTCGACAAGTATATAAATGAGGGTGGTATTATGTACTTCAGCTTCGCGAACGATAGTTTAGTAAATGATTGGGACAAATTGGCTGGCGTAATCACCGACTGCAAATTCGGAGTCCCGGATTTTCGGAATGTTCAAAAGTTAGACGTCGAAGTAAATTCCGATTGGGGCGAATTTCAAAAAAATGAGCATTTTTCGCTCCCATTATTAAACAATCAGCCGTCATACGGTTATTGTCCGATATTAAGTACGACTGCAAAAGTCATTATGACTGATCAACTTGGGATGCCTTTTTTAATTGAAAACCAGGTTGGTAAGGGAAAGGTCTATTTCATGCCGTATCCGATCGAAGCGCTTTCATCGGGAACTAATGATGACTGTATTAAGATGTTAATAGGACGGATTTATAAATCCATTATTCATCTTAATCAACAAGCACCTGAGATCAGTGTCAATGGCGATGGACTGGAATTTGGTGTATGGGAAAACAATACCGAAAAACGCCTTGTAATCCTAAATCATTCCTGGAGCGAGCAGCTAGGCCGGATTCGGTTGCAGAAATCTGTTTCCTCCTTGGAATCATCAATACCAATTATTAAGAAAGATGAAAATTCATTTCAATTGACCTTGCCTCGTAAGGAGGTCGCATATATAAGAATTAGATGGCTTTGAAATAATTAACACAAACAAAGGAGGCAAAATGAAAAAGACTTGTTTGTTAATCGTGACGGTCGGCCTGATTTTATCAAGCTCAATGCTTGCTGATAATTTGATTGGCAATTCTGGTTTTGAGGATCAGAGTCCGGCTTTTTGGAATGTACTGAATGGTACCTTCGGGACGGAATTGGGTGTGGGAACGGATACCAGCACGAATGTCAAGACTGGTTTTCG
>PEYN01000048.1 GCA_002774355.1 Candidatus Marinimicrobia bacterium CG08_land_8_20_14_0_20_45_22
TTACAAATTCGAAAAATATTCCCGATTATGTTTGGGAGGTCGGCATTGCGGCTGAGCGGAGTTACAGTCTGCTGGTTGATACGCTGGGGTTCGATCCGCCACCTCCCGACAACGAAATAGACGGCGCAGAAATCGATATTTATATTAAAAACTGGGCAGGAAGCGTATACGCTTGGACATATCCTGAAAATCCGGTGACTGCGACCGCGCGTCAGTACGATTATACGGGTTACACTGTCATCGATAACGATTATGCCGAATCGGGATATACCACAAACGACTTGGATGGCATGCGCGTCACGGTTGCGCACGAATTTTTTCATATTATTCAGATGGGATACAATTGGTGGGAAAACAACGGACTGTTCGGCGTGGACAGCGCAGATGGCGATCGTTATTTCCTTGAGTGGTGTTCAGTGTGGTTTGAGGAGCGAGCCTATCCGGAAGTCAACGACTATGTTGGCTATCTTCCGGATTTTTTCAACGATCCGAACAATCCGATATGGTCAAGTAGTTACTGGTATTCGTTGGAAATTTTCGTCCGTTTTTTAGTTGAGCAATTTTCGGGAAATCCATACTTTCTATCGACGGTTTGGGAAACTATCAAAACGCACTACGCATTTCAGGCGCTGGAAAAGACGATTGAATATGAAAGCGACGCATCGCTGGCTCTTTTCTGGAACGAATTTATGAGACGGTGCTACTACACTGGAGTGCGCTATGACGCTCGATACGCGCTTTCCGATGATGCGAAGGAATTTCCGCAACTTTACGTCCTGTTAGCAAATCGACAAAAACTGACTGACCGCCTTGATTTTCCCATTTCTACAATTCAACAATTTTCTACTCAACCGTTTTTGATCACTTTTTCGAAAAATCTGTTTGTGGGATTATCGGCTGATGCTTCCAATGACGGGAATCTGATCGGCGGCTATCTTCTGGATCGATTGGGAGCGACGAGCGTATCCCGCAGTTTTTCCGACGGGAGCGATATTATTGTAGGCGACGTGTTATCGTTAGATACACTGGCTGTTTTTTTAACGAATTCTTCTACGACTGCAACTACGGCGGTCAATTTGAGTGTCATCGCAATTCCGGATTCGCAGGTCATTCCGGTCAAATTTCTCGCGCTCTATCCGAATCCGTTTCTCATTAAGTCCAAATCCGA
>PEYN01000049.1 GCA_002774355.1 Candidatus Marinimicrobia bacterium CG08_land_8_20_14_0_20_45_22
CCAGCATAAAAATTTCACAAGATACATTGACATTTTGCAGGATACTCATAAAAGTATTATTAAATACCGTCGTCGATGACAAGATAATGGCATCGGCTTTATGCAAATAGGACAACTGCCGAGTAAGCGGCACAAGGACGGGATCATTTTTACTGATATCAAAAACACTCAAGGGAATGCCCTCGTCGCGAAATTTCTTGACAACCGGTCGAAATAATCCAATCATGACAACAGTTGAATACGATTTAAAATTAATTGCGTCGAAAATATCGCCTTCCTTTTTGCCGTCGTCGAAATAATTTAACGAAGCGCCGAAATAGGCATTCAGTAAAATGCGATGTTGAATATTGTCCAAATCCGGATTGTTTAGTTCCTGCTCTGATAGCGTTACTTGATTGCCGAGATTGGCGCAAACGCCGATATTTCCATTATTCAACATGACGGCGGTATAGCGCAGTCCGGTTGCAACGGCCTTTATTTGAGAGACATCGACGCCATATTTGTCAATCAATAAACATAGCGGTTCAGATTTGGCCTTGATTATCAGCTTCTCAATCATTAGTCAGGCGGTATTAAAGTCGTCTTCTCCAAAACACAATTTGTTTCTCAAGCGACTACAGTTTCGTCAATATTTCGGCGCCCACAGAAGTTACCAGAACAGTATGTTCAAATTGAGCGCTGGGTGAACCATCGGCGGTTCTGACTGTCCAGCCATCCAGTTTTGAGACAGTGACTGCGTCGGTTTTTCCCAAATTTATCATTGGCTCAATCGTGAAAATCATACCTGATTGAAGTTTTATTCTGCTATCCGGCGAAAAATGATGAGGTACAAAAGGATCTTCATGGAAATTTTTCCCGATTCCATGTCCGCCAAAATCCTTAACGATTGAATAGCCAAACTTGGAGATATATTCCTTAATAGATTTCCCAATATCGGAAAGATATCCACCCGGTTTCACGGCTTCGATACCGATGTACATAGCCCTTTCCGTATGCATCACCAGATTTTTAATGTCTTCCTTGACATCTCCTATCAGAAAAGTTCTGGAAGTATCTCCGTGGTAGCCTTCTAAAATAACCGTCACGTCGATGTTGACAATATCGCCGCTTTTTAAAATATCTGTTTCTGATGGAATGCCGTGACAGACGACGTCATTGATCGAGGTGCAGATACTTTTGGGAAAACCGTTATAATTCAAAGGCGCCGATTTTGCTCCGTGCTGTTTGGTGAATTTTTCACAAAGATCATTCAGATACAGTGTTGAAACTCCCTCTTTTACAAAGGGATCAATATAATTCAGGAGTTGCGCGGCTAACTTCCCGGCTTTTCGCATCTGTTTTATTTCATGTTTGTTTTTTATGATAATCATCTTAGGTTCCGATTTCGACAATCTTCACCAACGGTTCTGTTGTCATTTGTTCACAATATTTATATTACTAAACCCATTAGTTGTAGGCTATCCTCGTCTTTTCGTCCGCCCATGTGGGTTGAATCATTTCCTGCCATTCAGCACTTTTCCACGTTCCTAATTTCTCGTGGTTATCAACATACTTTTGCGGAATTGGATGGGTTCCGATGACAACCTTTATGCCATAGCGATTTTCCAGAAAGTTCTTAAATGTATTGATATACGGACAGGGCGGGTATCCGACGACCAATCCCGTCGCAAGGTGAATGACCTCCGCCCCGTTTTTTACCATTTCGTCGCCGGCATATTCGATATTTCCACCCGGACACCCATCGCAAGTCGTGTAACCGACTAATTCCAGTTCAGCATCTCCGTGAATGCTGAAAGCACCTTCATGGTTTCGCATCGCACGCAGGCATTTTCCTGCGGCGCAACGACGGTAGCGATCGCAGATAATTATACCGATTTTAACTTTTTGGGACATTTTCTATTCCTTCTATAATCTATATATTTCCGGGACGATCCCGATATTTTCATCTTTAAAAAAACGAAATCACTGAAATATAAATTATCTCTATTTACGCAAAACCAAATGTTTTCGATCCTCGCCCTTTCCCCACTCTTCCATCACAAGCCGGATGTTTTTACAAAGACGATCCATGCTTTCATCAAGCGATTCATCATTCATCAGAATACAAACGAACTTCTTTTTGATTTTTAAAATGTTCGGCCCGAAAATTTTAGAAACCACTACTTTGACGTTTTCCTTCTCCAACAATTCGGTAATACCTTTAGATTTTTTAGGATCTGCATGGATTTCCTCTTCTCCAACAACATTTTCAATTCGTTTTACAAAATCAGCGCTATGTTCATTAATAGCATAAATATCATAAAAGTTAGCATCCCCAAAATGGCGACTCATAAATTCTTTCCCATTATCGGTAGCAAAGGCAACTAGTATTTTTTCCATGGAATAATATCCTTATAAAAAGTTAAAACGAATCAGAATCGATACAATTACCAGGTCTCATGTCTTCTGGACGAAATTTTGCGGCATACTCCTTCTTATGTCTAACGTATTTGCAAAGACTGCTAAAACAACAATCTCGTAACAACTTTTCTGACAGCATATCCTCCCGAAAAAAGCGTTTCATCGGATAAAATGAGATCCGTTTACAGATTATCGATTCCACAAAGTTAGAGTCCCTTCAATTCATTCCTCTTATAGGCTTCATAAGCATCTTTCAAGGTCATTTCACTGGCGCCGATATAGACCTTAATATTGCTTTGAGTAAGAACTCGCGCCGCATTTCCGCCGGGACCATTACCGGTAATTAATACATCGGGATTCAGCTCAAATAGTTGTTGGGCTGTCTGTGGACCGGCGCCGTGAGCGGTTTCCGCGATCGCCCGATTATCGAAAGTCGAGACTTCCTTTGTATCCTCATCAAAAACGAAAAAATAATCAGTTCGACCAAAGCGCGAATCGATTCCTGATTCCCATTCTGTACCTTTGCTCGTAAATACAATCCTCATGATTACTCCTACTTATTAATTGTTTACTATCTCTTTAATTTTCCCCCAGCTTTGCTGGATAATTTTTTGCAATTCTCCATCGCCAAACTCAATAATGGTTTGCCCCTGCGTCATAGCGGCGGTAAAACTTTCATCATAGGGCAATTCCGCAATGAGTACAATTCCACTCAGTTGAATAAATTCCCGAATCTGCTGTGCGACATCGGCGTTGAGATCGGCTTTATTGATAATACAACCGGCGCGGATGCCGAACTTTTCCACTAATTGGTAAACTCGTTGCAGATCATGCAAGCCGGAAACCGTCGCCTCTGTTACCAATACCACAAAACTTGCACCCGACAAAGAGGAAACCACCGGACAACCAATACCCGGCGAACCATCCACGATTACCATTTCTTTATTCTGTTCTTTGGCAATGCGTTTGGCTTCATTTTTCACCTTAGCGACTAATTTGCCGGAGTTCTCCGTACCGATTCCAAGTTTTGCATGAACCATTGTACTGCCGGTTTTAATGGTCGAAATATACAAATCACCAACATTTTGTTCTTCCATTGCAATAGCATCGGTCGGACACACACGAGCGCAATAACCGCAACCTTCGCAATCCAACGGTTGAACGACAAAATTTCCGTCAATAATCGGAATGGCATCAAAGCGGCAAACCTCGGCACATTTATTACACTTTATGCACAGATCCTGATCGATTTTGGCAATGACGCCACTATAAAAACTCTCAGCAGATTTGAAATCCGGTTTTAGCAACAGATGCATATCTGCCGCGTCCACGTCGCAGTCAGCCACCACCACGTCACGAGCGCCCAGCATTGCAAAAGATGCCGTCAATGATGTCTTGCCTGTACCACCCTTACCGGAAATAACGACGATTTCTTTCATAACGCTGTCCTCCGGTTCAGATTATTGATGTAAGCGACAATATTATCCAGTTCCCGCCGAAACGCCGGCACAACATTATAGAGCAAGTTCCCTCGAGAGTATAATTCAGCGATGGCTTTGCTATTTGGAATTTTCGCGATGATCCGGATATTTTCTGATTTGCAATAATCGATGACGTCATCATTACCGATCCCATAACGATTGATCACTATTACAAACGCCTTCTCTAACTTCCGCATCGTTTCCACAGCCAATTTCAAATCATGCAACCCGAAAGGCGTCGGTTCAGTAATCAGAATGACCAAGTCGGCTTCTTTCGTGGCGGCGATTACCGGACAGGAAGTACCCGGCGGGGAATCGTAAATTTTTAAACTGACATCAGGGTATTTTTCTTCTACATAGCGTAAGGTTTGCGTGATTAAAGGTACAGCCTGCTCCTGCCCGATATCCAGTTTACTTTCGATAAAAGTCAGCTTCCCAACAAAGTATTCCCGGAGTTCGCCCATCTTTTCTGGAACCATGGGCAATGCACCCACCGGACACAATTCTGAACAGGCATAGCAGCTATGGCAGAGTTGCGGAAAAATCATAATCTGATCCGGCAACTGCACAATCGCATGATAATTACACACGTCCTTGCATATTCCGCAAAACGTACAGGTATCGGATTTCCACTCCGGTACCATTTTATACTTGTTTTCCAGATGCTTTAATTCACCATGAATAAACAGCCCCGAGTTAGGCTCTTCCACATCGAGATCGGTTAAAACAACTGGTTCATTTTCTGCCACAAAGGCGGCCAGATTGGTCGACAATGTAGTTTTCCCCGTTCCGCCTTTTCCGCTGGCAATGGCAATTTTCACTTTAGACTACTCCCAACTCTACACATTAACAATACTATTTCGATCCTTTCAACTTCTCGTCTATACTTCCATCGGGAAGCATCCAATCCGGATGATAGATTCCACTTTCTTCCATTTTATAGCGGACACAACTTTCCCAATCGCCTTTACAGTATCTCTGAACCCACTCCTGATCTATTTGCCCCTGCTCATAAAACGCTCTTATTGGACAAACCGGATACCATTTACAATCCCGTGAAAGAACTTGTAGTTTTTTGTTTTGTTCGATAGTTTGATTTTTGAAAGAGGGATCGTAAAGTAAAGAAGCCGGATGAGGTAACGGTAAAAATTTTTGCTTCTCCTGAAAAATAAATTTCCCATATAGATCGCTAAATTCTCTTCGCGAGTCTGGGACATCGATAGAATATTTCGCAAAAATGCTACGCGTCGCATAGTAGCCCAAAGGTACAATGATTTCAGGAGAAATAATTGATATTTCTTCATCCAGATAAGGTGTACAAAATTCTATCTCATCCATTTTAGGACGACGGTTTTTAGGCAACAGGCACTTAATCAGATTAGTCATATATACCGAATTTCTTTCGATTCCGATCGTCTTAAACAGCATATCCAACACCTGTCCGGAAGGGCCGACAAACATTTTATTTTCTAAGTTTTCCTTTTCGCCGGGTGAGAGCGCAATCAACATAAAACGCGCATTCGGATTCCCCTCACCGACGAGGACGTGCGCCCGCGTATCTGAAAGCCGGCATTTTGTGCAAGATCTGATCCATTGATTGAGGCTATCAAGTAATTTTTGCTTACTTCTGTTTATTGAAACCTCTGATTTTTGCATGATGCTTATAATTGCTTCTCTCTCATTCCATTTAACCGGTGATCGATGTATTTCTGAGTCACGTTATATATTCCGTGAATTTCGTCCGATTCCGGCAAAGTTTCCAGAATCATCTCCAGATAGCGCCTCGATCTGACGGAACGCAAACTTGGCTCGAAATTAATATCGAAAACCCAGCCAATCTGAAGCAGTTTAAAGTCATTCAGATTCCTGATAGTATTCACATCCACAACACCTTGATTGATTAAATCCCGATAAACTTCGGTTGAAATTCCGGGAGTATTGGGTAAATCAAGTTCCAGCGCACCATTGCGTTGGCCATTCCCCCGATGATAGTAATCGGTTACAACTTTCCAAATATCCAGTTTATCCGCATCTCTCAGTAGTTTCGTAAAAAGCATTCCGGGCTCCGGTTCGCTTGAGGGAAGCGTAGCCCGATTATGGTATCCGATTACCCGGAGAATCAGATCTTTCGTTGCTTCCTCGAATCCGTTCAGGATTCCATATCGGTTCAAAATATTTATCCCTAAGATGGCATGATCTTCGGATTTTCGGTCATGAAAAGTTCGATAGTGAGCATATTGTTCAAAGCGCCCCACATCATGCAGAAGAGCCATGATTTCAGCTAAACACATTTCATCTTGATTCAATTCAATCTGCTCGCCGATTCTTAAAATTTCGTTACATACTCGCTTCGTGTGTTCTTCTTTAAGAATGACATTTTGCCGTAATTCTTTATCGCCAAACTTAAAGGTCTTAACATAACTGGAAAACCATGCCTTCAGATTTTTCACCCTTTTTGGGCCAATTATTATCTTCAATTCTATGTCCTTTTTAAATTACAATCCTAAGAGTAAGCCACCCTGATAAATAACAAATGTTAAAAAGGTAGCAATCACCAGCGGTACTATCATGCTCATTGCCACCCATTTTAGTTTACGGGTTTCCTTCCAAGTCGCCCATACGGTTACAATACAGGGAAAATAGAACATAAAAAATGTGATAAAGGAAAAAGCTGTCAAAGACGACCAGTTTTGAGCCAGATAATCTAAAATTGCTTCAGAATCAACCAATGTAGTCTGTAATCCATATGTCATTGCCAAAGAAGAAACAACAATTTCCTTAGCCGGCAATGTGAACAATAGCGCAGTAAGCATCTCACCGGTCAGCCCGAAAGGTTTCCCTAATGGAGCCAATACCGAGACTAAACGCCCTACAGCCGTTTGCTCAAAAGGAACTCCTGCTGGCAAATTCCCCAACAACCAAATGATAAAAGTAGCCGGAGCCGCAATCATTACGGCTCGACTCATTGTATGACCTACTTGATGCACCAGAGTTCGCCATATTACCTGTCCCCATTTTGGGGTTCTGTAAGGTGGTAATTCCATGACAAAACCTCCAGGCTCGTTTCTAAAAAATATTAAGTTAAGCAACCATGTTGCCAGAAGCATGGCCACAACACTGATCGCCAGATAAACCAGAGTGACCGGAAGAGCGTGGTTACCAAAGAACAGAATAATCAACGCCAGACCCGCCCCAAAACGACCGTTACAAATAACCAGAGGGCTTGTAACAATGGCAACAATTCGATCTTTAGGATTTTCGATGATGCGACTGGTAAGAACACCCGTTACATTGCAACCAAAACTCATTAATGCTACTAATGTATGTTTTCCCTGAGATCCAACAGCACGCATTAATCTATCCATTATAAAAGCGATGCGCGGTATAAAACCAATATCTTCCATCAAATTAAAGGCGGTAAAAAAAATAATCATCGGAGGAAGCATAACAGCGATAACTGTACCGGTACCAACAATCAGACCATCCACCAGCGCCCCTACTAACCACCATGGAGCATGTTGATTTACTAAAAATTTGCGGCTTATTTCCGCCAACCACCCAAATCCTGTCGCCAAAAGATCTGAAGGTACATTGGCTCCTTTAATGGTTATCCACAAGACAACGACAATGATCATCAAAATAATAGGCCAAGCCCAAATTCTATGAGTAACTATTTGATCGACTCGCTCCGTAAATGTTTGTTCGATCGGCCGAAAAACATGCACAACACGGTGAAAAATGTCGTGAGCAAGTTCATAACGCCGACGAATAATTTCTATCTTAGCATCAGGTCGAATGGATTCTCGTAAGCGAGTCGCCTTTAATAAAATTGCTTTAAGAGAACCAGACAATGAATTTAACGTTTTTTCGTTAGGACAAAAGCCCGCAAGATTTCCATCTTTGAAAGCCTCTACAATTTCAGGATCATCCTCGAGTAAGCGCAATGCCAACCAATGTTTATGCTCACTAATTCCCAGTTTAGTCAGATCACTCTCTAAGTTTTGTGCATATTCTTGAACAATCACACCATAATCAATGACTACCGGCTTGGTCTGCCGCTTTGTGGCCAGACTTATGATTGCTTCAACTAATTCTATGAGTCCCTCGCTTCCAATGGCAATGGTTGGGACAACCGGTACGCCCAGCGATTTTTCCAATTCTTGCACATTTATTTCAGAACCATGACGCCGAACTTCATCCATCAAATTGACTGCTATAACGACATTGTCGGTCAATTCAAGAATCTGCAAAGTTAAATTTAGGTTGCGCTCCAGGCTCGTTGCATCGATGACATTTAGGATCACATCCGGCTCACCAGAAATGATGTAATCTCTGGCAACCACCTCTTCCAGCGATTGTGCCGCTAAACTATATGTGCCGGGAAGGTCAACAAGATTAATTTCATAATCGCCCCGATAGAAATTCCCCTCAGCACGCTCTATAGTTTTTCCAGGCCAATTGCCTACATGCTGATGACCGCCCGTAAGTGCGTTAAAAATAGCGCTTTTCCCTACATTGGGATTCCCCGCCATTCCTACAACAATGCGCTTATTATCAGACATCTAGTTCCTCAACTAAAATTGTGTCAGCTTCTTTCTGACGTAAAGTTACGGCCGTACCCTTCACCCAGTACTCGATGGGATCACCTAACGGTGCTTTTCTCATGACAAATATTTCAGAGCCTGGCACAAAGCCCATATCCAACATACGCCGCTGATGTTTCCCACCTCCCTTTACATCAGTGACCTGCGCTCGGCTACCAACCGGCACTTGCCCCAGCGGTATAGGAAGAACAGGAGAAGGCGCTACAAAAATATGATTCGCGGCCGCTTCTGCCACAGGAACAATCTTATCCCCAATACGCAAATAGAGGATGTTTTGCTTTCGATCAACAAGGTCAATGTCAATACCTGGCTCAAATCCCATTGCAACTAATTGCGCTAATAAAGCCGTATACTCATCGTTCAAACTGACAATTCTCATACGGCTTCCTGATTTCCACGCCTCCACCAGAGAATGTTTAGGAAGAGAGGTTGTCAGCCCATCAGGTTCTGGAATAAATTGACCATGAGGATCCCACGCAGGATAACCTAACTCATTGTCAAGTTTATCCAATTCCTCAGAACTTATTTCATGTTCCATACGATTGGCTTCACTGTGGACTTCATCAAGAGACATTCCCTTACAGGCAACCAGATATTTTTCCAAAAGACGATGAGCACGAATTAATTCCCTGCCTCTTTGCTTTCCCTTTTCTGTCAAATGGTACTTACCCTCTCTGTCCTTTTCAGTCCAATCGAAGTCAATGAGAACATCAATAAGGCTTTTAATTAAATTATCACTCATTCCTAAAATCACGGAAAGATCTCTACCATCCCAGTCCTTTTTCTCTTCATGAAGGTGATATACAACTTTAAGTACATCCTCAGCCTCAATAGAATTTTGACCCATCGAGACTGGAGGTGTCTTTTTTTTCTTCTCTCTACGCTGACAGAGTAAAGTTCCCAGCCACAATCCGGCAAATACTAAGGTAAGAAAAAACCAAAACCAGTTGGAAAAAATGAACACTTTAAAAAATCCTCATTCGTTAAAACATAATCTATACATTTTCAGCAATCTGTATCACGGCATTGCCTCTAACTTCTCCATGTTTGACCCGAATTAATACTTCCGGCACAGCATCAAAGGGAAAAACCTCAATTGAAGTTTTGAGATCAGCGCGCTCAGCAATATCCAAAAATTCCACGCCATCTCTTTTAGTAATATGAGCCAAACTGATGATGGAGCGCTCCTGCCAAATGAGATTATAGTCATTAATTTTAATTGGCGTCATAGTAACCGGGGCTAAAACAAGCTTACCACCACTATCCAATTGCGACAAAGCGTGGGTAACTAAATCGCCAGCCGGAGGAAAGATGATCCCGCCATCCAACTTTTCCGGAATTTTATCACCATATCCACCAACCCAATCAGCACCTATTTGCTTCGCCAATTTTCGATTTTTTTCACTACGAGTAATCACATATACTTTAATATTCTTATACTTAGCAACCTGCAATACATAAGTGGCAGTCGGTCCAAAGCCATAAAGTCCTAATTTATCGCCGGGATGCAGATCCGCCAGCCGGAATGCACGATAGCCAGCAATTCCCGGACACATTAGCGGCGCCATATCGACAAAAGACTGTTTATTCCCCAAATGAAAAGCAAAATCGGCCGCGATAACGCTGAATTCGGAAAATCCTCCATCTTTATCCCAACCCGTGAAATGCGCATCGGGGCACAAATTTTCTCTCCCCGATAAGCAAAATTTACATCGCCCACAATTACCATTAAGCCAACCAATTCCTGCTCGATCTCCAATTTTGAAACTGGTGACATTTTCGCCTATTTCATCCACGATACCGACGATTTCATGACCCAAGACAAGCGGTGACTTCTTCAGCGTTAAGTCACCCTCAGCGACATGAATATCGGTGCGGCAAACACCACACGCTATATTTTTTATTCTGATTCCGTGTCCATTTGGATGCGGATCGGGAAAATCTCTTAAAATGAGTGGTTTTGTCTCAATCGGCGCCTGTTTTTCAAGAACCCATGCCTTCATTTATTTTCCTACACTACCTGAATGCTATAATAATAATTTTCTACAATCGAATGATAATCTTCTCTATACATTCTCATAGAAGCAGGCAGATGATCCATGATATCGCTGGCAATCAGGCCATCTTCTCCTCTATCTTTTGCCGCAAGGTCGCCGGCAAAACCATGCATGAAAACACCCATACCTACAGCATCGTTAATCGAAAATCCGAGCCCGAACATTGCCGCAATGGTTCCGGTCAAAACATCGCCACTGCCGGCTGTAGCCATGCCGGGATTACCGCTCAGATTGATCAATACGCGCTTATCCGGGTAACCGATCAATGAATGCGCCCCTTTCAAAACAATGATAGCGTTGAGTTCATGGGCTGTGCTTTGCAGAATGTCGATTTTGTTTTTTTTAATATCGTCACTCTTTTGCCTCGTAATTCGCACCATCTCACCTAAATGAGGCGTTAAAACTGTTGGCAACTTGCGTTTCTTGATGATATCTAAATCATTAGCAATAGCTGTTATTCCATCACCATCAATGAGCAAAGGTTTATTGATTTCAGCGCTTAATTCCCTGACTAACGTTTGGGTTTCTTCGTTTAAAGATAATCCGGGTCCAATGACAACCATATCGACGTTTTCAGAAAATTGTAAAATATTCTGCTTGTTTTCTATGCTAATACTTCCCGATGACGTGCTTTTTTGCGGTACAAAGACAATTTCACTTCCCTTATTCCCGATGAAAGCGGAAATATTCTCCGGCGTTGCTAAAAACGAAAGTCCGCCACCAGCCCTTAGAAATGACAAGGCGGCAAAGTAGGGCGCGCCCAGATAATTGGACGACCCCGCAATGAACAATACTTTCCCATAGTCACCTTTATGAGAATCTTTATCTCTTGGGGAAATGGGCTTAGGATCATTCGTCGCTATTTTTAATTGATCAGAATCCTGAAAATTAGAAGGAAAAGAAATATGTGTGACATACAGTTTACCACATAGTTCAAAACCGGGATAAAGCAGGTTGCCTATTTTGGGCAGACCAAACGTGATTGTATAATGAGCTTTTACCGCTGTGCCCATGATCTGACCAGTATCTCCGTGAACACCCGAAGGAATATCTATACTGAATACAGTCTTCTGACTTGTGTTAATCAAATTTATAACATCTTTATATTCCATGCCGACTTCCCGATCAAGACCCGTACCGAAAATGGCATCAATAATGGCGTCGCTGTTTTGGACAGCCTCCTGTGCCGAATTGATATCTTTAAAATCCATTATCTTAATTGGAAACTTATCCACAATATCAAAATTCTGTTTTGCAGAGCCTTTGAATTTAGAGCGATCGCCCACGATGAAAACAGTAACCTTACCGCCGCTGGAATGAATTTTTCTCGCCGCTACGAGTCCGTCACCCCCATTATTTCCAACTCCGCAGAAAAATACAAAATTTTTATCCTTAACCCCAAACTCTTTCAAAATAGTGAAATATGAAGCCTGACCAGCATTCTCCATAAGAATTTCCGGGGCAATTCCATATTCTGTAGTTGCCCGTCGATCCAGATCTCTCATTTCACTCACACGACTGACTTTCATCTTTATTTTACCTCTTGGGTTTGGAATAAATATATAATCATTGCCTCTACATTTAACATTTCATTTATCGGCAAATCTATTCGTATAATGCCAATAATGACATTATTTAGATATATGGATAGTCTTTATTTCCTTTTTCCTGATAATCAATAATCAAAACGCCGTTCAAGTGGTCAACTTCGTGCTGAACAACTCTCGCTAAAAGTCCGCTCAATTCCATTTTTACTTCTTCGCCCTCAGGGTTCACGCCAGTCAAAGCAATCATCTGATTGCGACGGACATCCACTCCAATATCTGGGAGGCTCAAACACCCTTCGATCAAATTATCATACCCCGTGCTAGTCGTAATGACTGGATTCGCCAGCGCAAGTAATCCTTCACCAATATCAGCGATAATGATACGTTTGAGTATTCCTACCTGGGGTGCCGCCAAGCCAATTCCCTCATTTTTGTACATAATGTCTTTCATTGCCATGATGAGATCGTGAATTTGGCCATTCATATTCGAAACCACACGGGATTTACCTCTAAGAACGGCATCCGGGTAAATTCTTAGTACGTATTTCTTCCTCATAAACTTCTCACAAATTCAAATTTTACTTATTTCCGGTATTCTTTTTTGCCGGGTTGATTCTGCTATTTTACTGATTTCCTCAAGCATTTCTTTTGATATGGGAACTTCTACCTCCTCGCTTGAAAATCTAACATCTTTCATTCTGGCTATCCTGAAAAACAAGCGCATCGGATTTTCGACTCTCATAAACATCAAATTATCAGCGGCATCTTCCAGCACTTTAATTCGATCTGCAAAAGCACTGGTGCTCACAGCAAGCACATAGGTTTTGCTCTTATCATTTTCGGTGATTTCTTTTAATTTTCCCAGAATGAGGCTCTCATAATTACGAGAAAATAGGAGCAGGTTCAAGGCTGATCCAAAAACCATGGCGCCCAGTTCACTCTTTTGAAGCATTCTTTCAGCCTGAAGTATCGTTTCATCCCATATTTCAGGTTTTACCATATTTGCCCGCAACGTGTTTTCACTAATTTTCTGACATTTATCGGCAGTTGGATCAAATTGAATATAAACCACTTTCCCGTGATAATCGTTGAGATCGATATTGTAGAGCTTTTTCATCGCCGTTTGCATCAACTCTGGCGTCTGATATTGCAATGGAATACCAATTAATGTCCCTCCTGCCTTTAGCCAAGCAGAGACAAATGCAAATTCCACCAATGGTTTCCCAGTTCCGCCCGGCCCACTGATAACCGTGGACGAAGGAACATGCATCCCGTCAGGCAATAATTGATCTAACCATCTGACACCTGTCTTTAAGATCATCGTCACCTCTTTACTTCGTCACTCAAAATTTTTTAAAGGCATAAAATGTTACCTTCACGTTAGAAATCTCCTGGGTTCTAATCACTAACCAGATTATTCCTTAGATGATATATTCCTTATCCTTATCTTCTTCGATTACCTCATATCCGATTATGGTGGCCATTTCTTTTATCATTTCCCGATAATCGCCATACAAAACATTTCTATGAACTCCAAAAGTAACTGTATCATAGCGTTTTTCGAATGCTTTTGCGTTCATTTTCACAGCTATTTTTGTTCTGCATAAGATATCATCGAAATTTTTATAAAGTTCCCATCCCGGAACCGTCAAACCGGTACTGACAGCAATTCTTTTAGAGTATAAGCCTATTTTCACTACCGTCACAACTTCATCTATCGGTAAATCGACTTTGATAGCGGCGCTAATACTTTTACCGACCTCAGGATAATCTTTCGGAATCATACTATTTTGATTTTGTAACGCATGACTTCTAATCACATAAGGAACTCTATCGTTCCCGTGAGGATTTACAGGACACTGACAATGAGCGAAAGTGACAACATCATTGACCGTATCTATGCCGAGAACATCTCCAATAAAACTGGGTCTCCCAGCGATATAAATTCCGAATAGTTCTGTAATGGCATTATTGACAAGTCCTTCACAAACGCCTACTCTAAGTTGCTTATTCAGTTCCGTATTCGCCAAGCAAGGAGTCACGTCTGTCATTTTTTTAACCCACGGAACCAAACTGCGAATTGCTAATCCCATCGCGCCATATTTTTCTAAAATATCCTTCATGGCTAAATACATCTTAGCTACTTTTAAAATCTCATCCTGATTGGTTTCCTTTTTGACTTCTTTGGCTTCGCGAATCCACATCTCGGCAATTTTCTTTGCTTCCAATTCAACGACTTTTTTAACATCATCGAGCAATTCAATTAAACTGACATGTTGAATATCTAATTTTAATTGCTTCAAATTTTCCGAATAAACTTCTATGTAATCCTTTGGTAAGGGAGTGTGAAAATCCATCCCGTAAACATCGTAATTTCCCAATACCTCCGGTTCTTGCACACACAATAATTTTGTTTCCTTTATCTTATTTAAAGCGACAATCAGATTGAGTTTATTCGAAAGATCGGCAAATCTTAATTCTGAAGTTTTTTCCGAGGTATCAACACTGCATAAAGAGGCAGTTAAAACCTTCTCGTTTTTATAGAAGCTAAGAATCCCTTTTTGCCAGTCTCCTGCCCCCAGAATAGTTCTTACAATAATCACCGGCAAGCCAAATAAGGTGATTTGATGATCTAAGTAACCTCCAAAAACTATAATTCCATCTAAATCATCTGTTAAATCTCTTATTTCTTGATAGATAGCGTTTTTCTCTTCTGTGTTTTCTATGCTCGATAGATTACTAAGTCCTACAAATTCTACGTCTTTATGAAAATCTACCAGTTTAATTATGATGTCATCTTTCTTCGATTGAATCTGGTGAAAAAATATCGTATAAATTTTTGTCATCTCTCAGCCTTCATAAATGTTAATACTCCTACAGTCCCATTCCAGATATCTCTAACCCGCAATTTGGGCAACGATTCTCTTGAATGTAGTTTTTCTTCACTCCAAAATATGAACGCTCAATCAACACGCGACCACATTTTGGACATTTTGTATCCAAGCCATCATGATCTTCTAAATTACCTATATAAACATAATTTAAACCCGCTTCAAGGCCGATTTCTCTTGCCTTAAACAAGGTCTGTTTAGGCGTTACCGGCACATTTTTCATTTTGTAAGCCGGGAAAAATCGGCTGATGTGCCATGGAACGTCTCGTCCTAATTCATTCGCCACAAAATTTGCCATATCCCGAATTTCTTCCCAATCATCATTTATTCCAGAGATGATCAAACTAGTAACTTCAAGCCAAATCCCTAACTTTTTTGTTTGCTTCAAACTATCCAGAACCGGTTGCAGACGCGCCCCAATGATACGGCGATAGGTCTCATCCCGAAAAGCCTTTAAGTCAATGTTCACTCCATCCAGATAGGGACCGATCATTTCCAGCATTTCAGTTGTCATATAGCCATTGGTCACATAAACATTCTTAATTCCGGATTCATGCGCCAATCGGGCTGTATCGTAGCTATATTCGAAGAAAATCGTTGGTTCGGAGTAAGTATAAGCGATGTTCTTACAGCCTGACTGTCTGGCGCTTAATACAATTTGCTCCGGCGTAGATTCCTGACCGGCTTTCAGTATTTCTTCATCGACAATTTGTGAAATATCCCAATTCTGGCAAAATTTGCAATGGAAATTACAACCGGGAGTCGCTATAGAATAGGCTTTTGAGCCGGGATAGAAGTGATATAAAGGTTTTTTTTCGATCGGATCAATATGTTGAGTAATGGTGCGCCCATAGACTTCTGTGTAGAGTGTTCCGTTGTGGTTTACTCTTACTCTACATAAGCCTTTTTTGCCGGCATTGATTACACAACGGTGCGCGCACAGGTCACACCGTACCTGATTTCCCGCAAGTTTTTGATATAACAGAGCCTCTTTCATATTCATGTTTCAAATCTCTTAGTAGGGCAGTTACACTCCCGCCGCTTCCTTCCTCTCCGAACATCAGAATAATTTATAATCCAGTTATCTTCTCTCCAGATATATCTGTTACAGAGTCCCACGACAATATTTACAAATTTTGATTCCTGAAAAGCCAAAATTATTTACTCTCCGTAAATCCTCTTTTTCTTTTCCAGCAAATCGGCTTTACTCTCTCGATAATCCGGATTCGGAATGATCGCCTCTACCGGGCAGACTTCCACACATTGGGGCTTATCGTAAAAACCCACACATTCAGTGCACAGATTGGGATCGATGACATAAATAGTGTCACCCGCAGAAATTGCCTTATTCGGGCATTCAGCCTCACATGCAGAACAGGAAATACAATCTTCATTAATCATTAAAGCCATTTTTTACCTCCAACTGATTATTTAGTTAAAACTTTAATGCATTTTTAGCTTTCATTCTGATCTCTTCTGCAATACGAACTTCATATTCGTTTCTTTCTAATGCAAATTTAACCTTTTCCAATGTTATTTCATTCATGCCTTTACACAGAGTATTAACCGGATGAAATATTTTATCCGGATTATCTTTCCTTAACCGATATACAAAATTATCTTCTGTACCGACGATAAATTCCTTCTTCTGAGACTGGAATACAAAACGTGACATTTGGGAGGTACTGCCAATAAAATTAGCCAAATGTCTCACGCCGGTGGGGCATTCCGGATGAACAATAACTTCCGCTTCCGGATATTTTACTTTTAAATATTCCATCTGAGCAGTTGTAATATTTTCATGGACATAACAATACCCATCCCAGAGAATCACTTCTTTATCCGTATGCTCAGCCACATAAGACCCTAAATTTCTATCAGGTACAAACAAAATTTGCTTATGTGGCAAAGAATTTACTATATCAATAGCATTGGCTGAGGTACAGCAAATATCGGACTCGGCTTTAACAGCGGCGGAGGTATTGACATAACTAACGACAGCCGCGGCGGGATATTTCTGCTTCAATTCTCTCAGCCGCTCGGCAGTAGCCATATCTGCCAAACCACATCCGGCATTCCTATCCGGCAGTAGGACTGTCTTGCTAGGATTGAGAATTGCCGCCGTTTCGGCCATAAATCGAACTCCGCAAAAAACGATGACATCGGCTTCCGTACTGACCGCTTTTTTGCTCAATTCCAAGGAGTCTCCCACAAAATCGGCTATATCTTGCACTTCACCCCGCTGATAGACATGAGCAAGGATTACTGCATTTCCCCTCTTTTTTAATTCCTCTATCTCTTCTTCTATTTTACGATACATGAATTTTCCGCTGAATAGTTTTTAACGACTATCTTTCGCCGAACAGCTTTGTGCCGATCCGAACAATATTAGCGCCTTCTGCTATGGCTATCTCGTAGCTATTACTCATGCCCATTGACAAATATTTCATTTTCACATTGGAAATACCCGCTTGAGCCAATCGGTCAAAAACGGCTTTCGTCTTTTTAAAATAAGGTCTGGACTCTTCCGGGTCTCCAAATCGAGGGCCCATGGTCATCAAGCCCTGAATCCGCAAATTTTGCAGGGAGATTATTTTTCTAATTAGACCCTCCACATCCTCTGGCATCACCCCGGTCTTATTTGATTCCCGGCCGCTATTGATTTCAATCAGAACTGGCATAATCTTACCAATTTCGGCACAATGCCGATCGACTGCCATTGCGATTTTCAGAGAATCGATCGTTTCGATCATATCAAAAAGCCGAGAAGCTTGTTTAGCCTTGTTGCTTTGAAGATGTCCAATCAAATGCCACTGTACCGTATTTTTCACGTGCGGGTATATTTGCTCGGCTTCCTGCACATAATTGCAGCCGATAACTTTTACGCCCGCGTCTATTGCTCTTTTAACTTCTTCGGGAGTTCTCGTTTTGGCGGCGGCTACAAGCAAAACATCCTGGGGAAGGGCTTTTAAAATATGTTTTACTGACGTTTTAATGTTATCTGTTTCCATTGCGAATCCTTTGTGCAATCTAATCAATTTGGTTGAAGTAACAGAATTATTCTGCCCATCGACTATTCACCAACTAATCCAGTAAACCTTTCACATTTTTAGTAATTTCAGCAAATGCCATAGCGGTCTTGCTCTCCGGATATTTTAAAACCATTGGAGTCCCGTTATCGCCGCATTCACGTCCCTGCAGTTCCATTGGAATGCGTCCCAGAAAAGTAACATTCATTTCCTTCGCCATCTGTTCGCCACCGCCTTTGCCAAAGATGTCGATCACCTCTCCACAATGCGGACAGATTAATCCCGACATATTTTCGACGACCGCAATTTTTGGAACATCCAATTTCTTTGCCATGTTAACCGCCCGGCGGCAATCGATCAGCGAAACTTCCTGAGGCGTCGTTACAATTATTGCCAATTGAGGATGCATTTTCTGAGAAACCGTCAGCACTTCATCACCGGTTCCCGGCGGCAGGTCGGTCACCAGCACATCCAGTTCATCCCAGACAACATCCGCTAAAAACTGTGAAATAGTGTTTGAACGCAATGGACCGCGCCAGATTACCGGCTGATCTTTGGGAATCATCGGAGCAATCGAAATCACCCGCAAACCTTGTACAATTTGGGGTAAAATCTGATGCTGATCCATCATTTCCGGAATACCAGAAAGTCCTACCATCTGAGGAACGTTCGGGCCTGTAATATCAGCGTCCAACAGTCCTACCTTTAATTTTTCTTTCAATAAAGAATACGCCAGATTTACCGCCACGGTACTTTTCCCGACACCGCCCTTACCGCTGAACACAGCAACGCGATATTTAATCAACTCCAAATTTTCACTAATTCTTTGATCCTGTTTTTTGATTTGGTCGATGTCCATAATATTTACTTCCTACATTAACGGCAGATACAACGATTAATCCATAGTATTGACTAACATTTATTAATCTAAGACGATTGCCAGAATATCTGATCTTTGTACTATCAGATACTCTTTCCCATCCAGTTCGATCTCATCGCCAACATATTTTCCGTAAAAGATTTTATCACCAACCTTGACTTTTTCTTGTAAATCTTCGTCAGTGCCAACGGCAATCACTTTCCCAAGCCTCGGTTTCTCCTTCGCGGTATCGGGAATAATAATATTCCCCGATCTAACTTCTTCTTCTACTCTTTCAACAACTACACGGTCATCCATTGGTTGTAATTTCATTTTGGTTTCCTTTCAATTAACCTCTAATTCCTAAGAGGCGATTAATTTCCGGCTTATTAAATCCAACAACCGGACGATTATTAATTAACACTACCGGGACTCCTCTGTGGCCACTGCGAGCCAAATCTCGTGCGGCTTCAGCGTCACGGCTAACATCAACATCTCGAAAACTCATGTGATTTTCCCTTAAATAGCGCTTTACAGCGTTACACCAAGAGCATGTTGGCGATGTAAAAACAATGATTTTGGGTTGTTTTTTACCCGATTCCATACAGTACATTCTCTCTTTCTAATTTTAAAAATTAACATTCCAGCACTCTCTTAGATACACCTTGCAATTAAAAGTTTCCGATATGGGCTATTTTTTTCATCTCTATCAAGTAATCTACAAGAACTCATATTTTCGTTCTCTCTTTGTTTAAAACAAAAGATGATTATTTAGAAACTTCATCTGAGACTGTTTTCAATTAAACACATTTAGATAATCTATTTTGATTGTATGCGTTAATTCCCGCATCGGTTTTAAACAATGGCGCGAATTTGTAGTACTGTTTTTTGTGTTTTTGCAAATTTTTATCATAATCCATATCCTGATGATTAATTTAAAATATTCATTAGGCGGTTCATTTCTTCAGTCGCCTTACCATTAAGAAAAACGTCCGTGATACTGTTTGTATATTCAGAGATTCCAATATTTATTTCAATGATTTTTGCACCATTATTTTTGGCATAGATGGGCATCATCGAAGCGGGTTGGATTTTTCCTGTTGTTCCAATTAAAATAAAAACATCCGCAACTTCGGTTTCATGAATCGAACGGCGATTTGCCGTTTCCGGAATTGGCTCACCGAAGAAGACAAAATCAGGTTTTAACAGCCCCCTACATTCTTCGCACCGAGGCGGTAAAACACTCAGCAATTTTTCACTCGATTCAAACCGCCTGCCACAATTCGTGCATACCAATTTTTGAGCGGTCCCGTGAAATTCAATGACGTTAGTACTGCCCGCCTGCTGATGTAAATTGTCTATATTTTGAGTTATAACAACATTTAACAACCCCCTTTTTTCTAGATCAGCCAGCGCATAATGGGCATAATTTGGCTTTGCTTTGCCAAAAGTATCATAGAAAATCGCTTTAATCTGCTGCCATGATTTGTCTGGAAACTTATAAAAATGTTGAATATCCAAAAAAACGGGGTCTATTTTAGCCCACAATCCATTTTCGCCTCGAAAAGGAGGTATGCCGCTCTCAACCGAAACTCCCGCACCCGTGAACGCCGTCGTATGGGTTGAGTTTCTGATTAACTTCACGGCTTGGATTAATGCACTATTTGGGGTTGGTGACGGCATCTATTGTTCAGGCTCTAATTTTACTTTCATACTCTGGAAAGTACTTTTTGATGATTCTTAAATTAAATGCAGTCAGTATGGATTCTTTGGATTCTCTTGCCAGCAAAAACTCAAAAGACCTTTTGATCAATTCCTCTTTAGTTATCTTTCCAGCCCTTAAATTCTGATAGTACTCATCGTCTAAAGTTACTACGTGTTTCGTTTTGGAACCCCTTTCTGTTACAACTACTGCAAACTCTTGTTCACTCTTCCGGCTGACTTCAATCATTTGATAGTTCCTTCAACCAATCAGTTAAGGCTGTTTTGATATCTCCCTTCTTGAAAAAAAGTCGCATGCCTCTTTCTTGTAATCTTGCTATTCCTTTTTTCCCAATATGCGCCGAAATAATGACCGCACAGTCATCAATAAGGTCATACACATCCAGGGTTTTTAAATGTTGCAGGGTATTTTCATAAGGATTTGTCCGTCTTTCGACAAGCCTAAAGTCCATTCCATCTTCGATTTCATAAATAAACATCTCTTTTGCCATGCCCAGCATCTTAGGAAAAATATTGATTCCATCGTTCGTCGGAACAGCGATCTTAATGGATTTCACGCAGACTTTTCCGCTTTTAACAATCGAACATAATTTTTAACGAAGAAAAACTCCTCAAAACCAGAAAAACCATAATCCGACAGGGTAGGCTTCCAATCTCTTTCAATAAAATCAAAGGCATATGGACATTCGATTTTCTTAAAAATGTAACGATATACCGACGGCATCTCATCCAGGCTAAATTCCGCATAATCCAGCATAAAAAAACTACCGCCAGGTTTCAAATGATTTCCAACATTTTGGAGAACCGTTTGGCGGACTTCATGCGGAAAGCCATGGATGACGAAACTGATGAATATCTTATCAAATCGCTCTGTCAGGGAGAACGGCTGGTCAATTCTTTGCCGGATAAAAGTAACATTCGGATGTTTTGCGCATTTTTTATGAAACTGCTCCTCCATAATCGGCGAAATATCCAAACCGGTTATGGCGCCATCATCTCCCAAATACTTTGTCATAATACAGGCATTGTGCCCGGTGCCACAGCCCAAATCGAGGATCTTATCGCCGGGCTGAATATCCATTACCCTTATTGCCCGGTGAATGAAGGGGCTATAAAGACCCAGCGAGGCGGTATTCATTACTTTGTCATAATTCTTCGCTGTGAAGGAACTTAGCTCAACCCCTGAGTCGGGATACATTTTCACTCGTTTTGTTTTCATACTTTGCAATTAACTCCTCTAATAAAATAAATTGACATAATCATAATCGTGATAAATAACCCAAAAAAAAGATTAAATCCAAATTCACTGATAATCCATCCGCCCAAAAATGGAAAAATAACCGGGAAAATGCTACCCGCTCCCGAAAGACCTGTATATAAGGCTCTGTTTTGCTCCGTGGTAACTTCCAGTAAAATCCCATTGATTGAAATCGTATGAATCGTATAAACAATGCCGCCCAACAGGAAAACATAGGGGAAGAGCGTCGGACCGGGCAGTAATAAAATAAACAGCGGAATCAAGATTGCGATAATGGTCGTAACATACAACATGACTTGGTATCTTACCTTACCAGAAAAATAGAAAAGTACACTTCCGGATAGAATACCGCCAATAACCTTCAAAACCAGAAAGTTGCCGATATCCTGGCTGTCTGCGGAGAATAATTTCTTGGCATACAGAACCAGAAAAGGCATCAGTACGATACTAATTCCCTGAGTATTGGTTAAAAACAGATAACTTCTCCACTTTTTATTAATACGAATTTCCTGCAAAATGGTATCGATAAAGTTTTTAAAACCGGAAATTTTAAAATTGGAAGCGGGAATTTCCCTTATTCTCCATAGTCCCAGAGAGGCAATTCCTAGAAGTATGGCGGCTACAAAAAATAAGGCGGCGTAATTCATTGGATAATGATACGCAACGAGAACTCTCCTCACAAGGAATGCCGACAAGAAAACAACAATACTGGATATTACCTGCTTGATAGAAAAGAACACCTTCCGTTTTTCCTGAAATACCGATTTCCCCAAAATGTCAACATAACTGATGTTGGCAAAGGCGCCACCGAATGAAAACAAAGCAATTAAAATAAAAATAGACCAGATTATCAACGCGTCAGCAATATGGGTTGAAAACCAAAATAACAGTGCCATTGCGCCGAGAGAGAAGATACGGGCGTTAATACCATCCAGCAGGTACTTTTTTTTTGAAGAACGGTTGCTTAGGAACGGAGCGAAAAACAGTTGCGCAAATTTTCCACCCCCTAACATGATCGCCGTCAGGATTCCCAACTGAAACGAGCTACTACCGGCATCCACCATCATCGCCGGAATAATTGTCTCCACATCCATAAAGTTTACAGCTAATGCCAGAAAAACGGCATGCCATAAAAAGGCATAATAGTTTTGTTTTGATGTTTGTTGGTTTAATTCCATTGTGTAAATCTACTTCGTACGGATGGTTACATGCCGTTTAGTTATACATCCTCTGAATATTATAATCAAAACACCTCCTAACATCATGCAAAAACAGAGAATTTGCCCCATAGTAAAAGGTCCTAATACAAATCCAAGCTGAGAATCGGGTAGGCGCACAAATTCGATAAAAAAACGCACCAGCCCGTATCCGATGAGATACATAGAGAAGAAAAAACCATCAAAGACTTTCAGTTTTCTCAATTCCCACAAAAGCATAAAGAGAATTAATCCTTCAAAAACGGCCTCATAAAGTTGAGAAGGATGGCGCAATTGACCGCTTGCGTCCAAAGGGAAATACATTCCCCATGGCACTGTAGTCACTCGACCATAAAGCTCGCCATTCATAAAGTTGCCAAGTCGCCCAAACGTGTATCCTAAAGGAACCGCTGGAGATAAAAGGTCTGCAAAATGCCACAGATTGATATTGTTTTTTCGAAAAAAAATGACAGAGGCAAAAATAACCCCAATTACACCGCCATGATAAGACATTCCTGAAATTCCTATGAAGCGAAAACCATCTGAAAAATCGAACGGGCTTATTATCTCTAAGGGATTAGCAATGTAATATTTAAAGTTGTAGAAAACGACATATCCCAGTCTTCCCCCAATAATCACTCCCAAAATTGCCCACATAAAATAATTTTGGACAGTCTCTTTTGAATAATTATACTTTTCATCATTTATTCTATACATAACTAACAAATAGGTAACTGCGAAGGCAACAACATACATCAGACCATAATAGCGTAACTGAAAAGAGCCAATTTCAAAAATATTAGGGTTTATATGTTTAGGAATATTATTCCACCAACTCAAAATTCACTCCTACTAAATAATTGGGAATTCTTTTTTCATTTTGGTACTAAATAGAGTAATTCTTCTCGCCAGCGAAAATCGTTACCTTTAACCAGTTTTCCGGAGCTACAAACGGACAGGCGTAACGATCGCTGTAGGCACACCATGGATTATAAGCCCGATTAAAGTCGAGAATCCAATTTCTCTGGGGAGTCTGATGTTCCTCCCTATCAATATCTAGATAACGCCCCGCCCCATAGGTCTCCTTTCCGCTGGTTTCGTCCCGAAAAGGAATAAACAGTCGTTCTTCCTTCGGAGAACTCTTATAAGCCTGCAATTTGCACGTAGTGTTGTCAATCGTAAACTCAAATTCTCCCCATATAAGATACTCTCGGTCATTTCCTTGCGTGTCCTCTATGGTTAATATATCTTTATGCGCATGTTCGAGGAGACGTAGTTCAAAACGATAGTCCGGATCAGGGAGATAATAATCCAGCCCACTAAATTTCCGACGATCCTCAGACGATAATGGCGATTGAGAATGCAGTTTGAAAAATTCATCCTTTTCTCTGCGCTCAAATCTGATAATCTCTTCCCATTTGGATATATCCATCATTGCACCTATTTTAAAATATTAACTGGCATTCCGCTAAAATATTTCCCTATAGCAAACAGTTTGGCCATTGATGATCCATTGCCTTTGTGAACTATTCTATTTCCAGCCTCTACCGCCACCTCTTCCGCCGCCTCTTCCATCATGAGTCCCTCTACCTAAGCCTCTGCCCATCCCTTTTCCGAAACCTCTTCCCGCGCCAGTTCCCATACCTCTGCCCATACCAGATCCCATGCCGAAACCAAAATTTGGCAAATTATTTTCCTGATTTGGCGGAATATTCTGACGTGAATCTGCCTTGGAATAAACAGCGTCCCGGGGACAGACCCGAGCGCATTCTCCACAATCTATGCACTTATTCCCGTCAATCACGGCTTTACCGGCAACCATCGATATCGCCTGAGTAGGGCAGACATTGACGCAGATTTTACATCCAATACATTTTTCCTCATCTATATAAAACATTCTCAAAACCGCCTTTCTTCACTTTTTACGTTACCTATGGATGTAGTTTTCACATTTACAATAATCCCAACCTTTTCAATTCTAATTTATTATTTTCCGCAATAACTTTTTTATTTTATAGTTCAATGATCTGACCAACACCACCGGTAATCGTTTTATCTGGGTACAATCTCTTGATTTCACCGATGGCTTGCGTACAGTGCGTCGGGCATATTATCCGAACATTTTTCAGAATATCAAATTCCCTGAATCCATGAAATCCTCCTATAACGGCATCGATAGCGCCATAGGCTTCTGCCGCTTGCATAATGGCCTTTAAACCCGGGTGGGAGCAACCAACAATCAGCACGATTCCCTTTTCGGTTCTGACAATTAATGACTGCTCAATACCAGCCAGTTCACCAGTGGAATAAAGTTGATTACCAATGGCACAAGATTCCGACACATGAATGACTTTTGCGGCATTTCGCACTCCTCGCAGTGAAGCGGGGATAAAAACAGTTACCCGGTTATTTTTTGCTAAAAACGCAGACAGTCCGCCCGTATGGTCAAAATGGTGATGAGAAATAAAGACTATATCGATGGATAACGGATCAATGTTCATTTTACGCATGTTTCCCAAGAGAATGTCGCCATCTCCACCGGCATCAAACAAGATTTTTTTGTCGCCAAATTCAACGACAGCCGCAAAGCCCCAATCACTCTGCAAATCCTCTCGAATTGTTGTATTGTCGTAAACGATTTTTACCACCATTTATTCACCTATTCGATAATGTTGTTTACGGTATATGTATCAATGTCGCTATCTGGCCTACGACAATCAGATCGATACAAATACAATCCCGCATATCTATGAAATTTTACCAACAATTTATTTGACAACCCCAGTTCGGACACGTAAATCTCTATCTCTGTTTTTCAGACCATGTATTTTATTCCAACCGTTCAGTGATGATGAACTTATAGAATTGGGGCAGATAGTTTGCTTGTCAACCCTGTCCGCCCCCTTAACTACTTGGACTCAGACTCCAACTCATCGATTCTTTTATTAATCTCTTTAAGTTCCTTATCGTAACCCGCCGCCAGGGTTTTCAGTGCTTCCAATTCCTGTTCTTTAGAAGACGCCCCCCAATATAACGGCGAACCGTAATAAGCCGGAACAGCATTATACCCGAAACCTCTGCCAAATCCACCACCGAATCCTCGTCCAAAACCGCCGCGAAATCCGCGACCAAATCCTCCGCCAAATCCGTACCGCGCACCGATATAGGGATCGGTATATCCCGGACGTCCAAAACCGGCACAAAATCCGGCAGATCTACCCGTCATCGGCCCCATTCCATTTGGACCTGTTCCATCACCTCTTGGCATTTTATACCTCCTTGTTATTATTGTTTTTCTAACTTCTCGTCATAATTGCACCGCACTTAGGACACTTTCGCTGAGTGCAGGGCAGTCCTCTTTGATGTGCTTCAACATAACCACATTTCGGGCAAACACAGTTTCCACTTGGACCACCGGCAACCGCGCCACCCATCCGTCCACGACCTCCAGTTTGTCCCTGGCCTCTTCCAAGACCAGTACCCGCTCCCATTCCGGAAGGACCTGTTCCATCACCTCTTGGCATTTCATATCTCCTTTCGATTAAGTTAAATGACCGCGACCTCTCCGAAAACCACCACACTCACCGTGACCGCGCCTAGTAAACCATTCATTTAAATGGACAATATTAGAAGAACCACAGTTACGGCAAGTTTTCGTTAGTTCTTCGAGAGAATCAAAACGCTGAAATTCGCCACAATCCATACAGCGCACCATTTGTGTCGAAAATGAATAATTGCCGCCCTCTATTACCAATTCTTTGACTCCGACGATTGCTTCCGCAACTTTTTTCCGGGCTTTTTCGATCGTACGAGTGAAGGTAGGACGAGAGACTCCCATAGCCTTAGCCGCTTCCTTATGATCCAACCCATCATTATCCGCCAAACGAATGGCTTCATATTCTCCCAAGGTTAGATATACCCGTTCCAAAAATCTGGCAGGCACTCCCACTGGTTTTAATCCTTGTACTTTCGGGGGTTCCTGAACTCTCTGCTCCTTTGTGGGTCTCGGCATTTATTTTTTTCCTAACATACTTCAATAGCAAATATAATGAACACATGTTCATAATACAAGCATTTTATCTAAGTCATAATGAGGCATATTTTAAACCATTTTACTTAAAATATCCTTCCCAAAACATCCTTCTAAAGATTGTTGAACAATCTTAGCAATTTCAGGCTAACCAATGAAAATGGAATGGGAAAATCCATCCAATGAATCTTCCTGGCCAATTGGATAAGTGCTTTAATCCTCTCAAATGAAACCTGAGACCCGTATAAAATAAAAACCGACTACGATCCAAAGCCACCGTAGATAGTAATTAAACAAGGCTATTTCCTGACAAACTATATTTCAGTCACTTTTGGGAACCATCGGCCGGTGTTACGCTGATAGTCAATATAAACTTGACCATATTTTGCAATTAAAATCCGTTCTTCATAAATGGCAATCCGATTATAAAAAAGGAAAATCAGTAACCAGATTGCCAGAGAGACCAACGAAAGACTCGACGCCACGAGACCGAGATAGACCAGTAGGCTTGATAGATAAACCGGGTGGCGAACATAGCGAAAAGCACCCGTCGAGACCACACCAGCCGGACGCCGATCTGCATCCACCACAAAATGACTATAATTAATGATTACTCCGCTCAATATCCAGAGCGGAATTGCAATCGTCAATCGGATTACATTAGGAATTGTTTCCGATAGAAAAGTCGTCCAATTCAGCCAGAAAGAATCGGCCAACCAGACCGTTACAAAAATCGCCAAGGCAATTAACTGTCCGGTATCGCCCCAAGGATGTTCTCCTTTTTTTTCTTTGATCTGTTCAGATGACATGATGTATTTACTCCCTGCGTGAAATCTATTCTTTGGACGGTTCGGATTCAGTTTGCGCGTTCTCATCAGTATTGTGTGGTAGATGGGTCTTTTTTTGGGATTTTATAACAAATCAGCATCCTTTTGCATCCGATGTCGTTATTAACTGTTCCTTCGTCTTTATTTTTTCATCGTGTTTTCGATTCTTGAGGGTTATTCCACTTTCTTCCACCTATAACTTCCAATAAATATTGTGCCTATTGCAAAACCGGATGATCGCCCAAAGGCACATAGTCCAGATCAATCCCCAAAGAAGTCCATTATAACCTGTTTTATCCAGCAGAAAATGTTGCCAAACCGGACAGTTAAAAATTCCCGACCATTGCGTTAACGTCTGGTTCGGATAACCAGAAAAAAACGCTTCAACTCCCAGAGCGCGGAATGTCAGCCGCATGACAATTTGCATGAAATACGCCAGCAACGCATTAACGCCGAGAACGCAAAACGGCGTTGTCCATTTTTTATATCCTTTGAGATCGACTAGATAATAAATACCAACGAATACCAAACTCGCCAGTCCTGCCGTAAACATAGCATAAGAGGCAGAAACATCTGCTTTATTAAAACAAAGTTTCCATGTTTCGGTCGAGTAACCGATCCAATGAATTGCATAACCGCCGAACATAAAGACTCCCGCCAGCGTTAATCCCTGACGAACAATCTTCCGACTCTCTTTTATGGCAACTGCTTCACCCAGCAAAACGCCAACCATCGTGATGCAGGCATAAGAAATGGAAACCCATGGGAGACAATGAACTCTCAGCGGGCGCGTCAGCGAACCATCCAATTGTCCAATTTTAAAGAAAGGCTGACTCGTATCACCAAAATTCAGCCACCAACCAACAAATTGAGACATAACAATATGGAAAGCGAGCAGACTAAAAATCAGTCCCCATCTTCCCCGACGCGACAACTGCATCGAAAATGATGCGATGAGATAAGAGAGCGCAATCGCCTGAAGAATTCCCCACCACCACGAAATTCCGAAGATGAGACTGATGTACAAAACGCCTGCAAAATAAAGTTTGAACGTTCGGGTAAAGACGCGCCGCCGCCATTCTTTCCCTCTCGTCAATCGGCTAAGCGGAATACAAAGCCCCACGATAAACACGAAAAACGGAGCGACCAGATCAGTTAAAGTTAGACCAATATTCCTCAGATTTGCTTCAGGCAACGAAGCAATTTGTTTATCGGTCAGACCTTCCGCTTTTTTTTCTTCAACAATTTGTTCCCACGCGGCTTCGGAATGATGCCATGTCGAGACCGGCAAACTTCCAAACCACGACATTTGTTGCGGCAAATTTCGGTACCCCGCCACCTGAATGACAAAAACCATGAGAAAAATTGTCAGTCCGCGAAATGTATCAATCGCGTCGATTCTCATCGAAGCAGAACGGCTATTATTCACCAAAAAGCCTCCAAAACATAAAAGAAATAAACCTATTCAATCTATTACCAAGATTAACTGCCCGAGTACACGGAGAAATCAGAGAGAATATTAGATACAATTTTATCCGTCCGAGGTGAACAAGTTTTCAACTTTACCCCAACCTTACCCACGAATTTATCCCCAACTTCCCCTCTCAAATACACAATCCTAATCAACTTGTTCCACAAGCCCATTTTTCAAAGCATAACTCATCAGTTCAGCATTATTTCGTAATCCCGTCTTCTCCAAAATCCGAGACCGATTCGTACTGATCGTTTTGACGCTTAAATTTAGTTCTGATGCGATTTCTGAAACCATTTTGCCGGCCGCTAGCATTTTCATCACCTGAAACTCACGGTCAGAAAGTCTTTCGTGAAGTGGCTTATCTGAATGTGTATTGACTTCAGACGCTAATTTGATCGCTAAAGATGGATTGATATATTTGCCTTTATGAAAAATTTGCCGAACAGCAGACAAGAGTTCGACTGATGCGCTGTCTTTAGTTAAATATCCGTCTGCGCCCGATTTCATAACGCGAATTGCATATTGATCTTCAGAATACATGGTTAATACTAAAATCTTTGATGGGATTCCCTGGCTTTTAACTTGTTTAATGATCTCGATGCCACTTTTTCCGGGCAATGAAATGTCCAAGAGAACTACATCCGGTCGATATTTTTCGATCTTGGCAAGTCCTTCGTCGCCGGTTCTGGCTTCGTCGATTATTTCGATGTCGGATTCATCACTAAAAATCTGCTTCAATCCTTCTCGAACGACTGTATGATCATCAACGATCAAAACGCGAATCATGTAATGTCCTTATGATCAAGCGGAATGGTAACTTGAACAATCGTTCCGCCGTTTTCCGAGCCTTGAATATCGACACGTCCTCCAAATGGATGAACACGCTCGCGTACACCGATAAGCCCAAGTGATTGTGGATCGAATATTTTTTCTTCAGGAATGCCGACGCCGTTGTCCCGAATATTCAAATTCAAAATATGGTCTTTGATTTCGAGCCCGGCTTCGACGCGCGTAGCGAATGAATGTCTCGCGACGTTCGTTAGTGTTTCTTGAAATATCCGGAAAATGGCAATTGCACGATTTTGGTCGAGTGCTATTTCCTCCTGACATAATTTTAGATTACACGAAATTCCAGTTCGGTTTTGAAATTCACCGCAATACCATTCGACCGCCGCCGTTAAGCCTAAATCGTCAATTAACCCAGGTCTAAGTTCTGTAGAAATTCTCCGCACCGTTTGAATCGTGGAATCAATGAGTTGTGACATAGATTCGATCTTGTCGATAACCGTTTTTTGATCTGGCGTAACCTTTTTCATCAGCCAGTTCAGATCCATTTTCAAGGCCGTCATCGATTGCCCAAGTTCATCGTGAATTTCACGGGCTATATTGGCGCGTTCTTCTTCACGGATTGATTGTAAGTGCGCCGAAAGATTCCTTAACTGATCGCGCGAGTTTTTCATCTCCCTTTCAACCAGTTTCCGGTCGGTGATATCGATGACAATCCCCCGAAGACCGGAAGTCAAGCCATTCTGCCGGATCGGATGAGAAAAGATTAACGCTTGAAAAACGCTCCCGTCTTTGCGCAGAGCGGTGTATTCGTATCCTTCAACCTTTTTGCTTTTTAAAATGTGATAAACATTTTCAGTGACCCGTTTTCTATCTTCCGGGACGAAGAGTTGAGCAAAATTGACACCTTTTACAATATCTTCCTCCGAATACCCAAATGTCTCATAACCATATTGATTGGTAAAACGGCACTTTCCATCAATATCGAGTTCAAAAACTGTTTGCGGTAGATGATCGACCAATTCGCGAAAATCGTTTTCGCACCTGCTATTTTCGTTTCTCGAAGGCATATTCAATCGGGCAAATCAAACGCGTCTTCCAGTGCGGTTTTTGCCACATCCATCTCCTTTTCATCGATAACCAAACTCACGGATGAAATACTCGTCGAAATGCCGAGAATGTTTATTTCTGCCCGACCCAGCGTCGAACACGTCTGTCCGGCAATCAGCGGCTTCTCGCGAAAATGCGGTCCATAAATGCAGATGATGCCGACATCTTCCAACCAGCGATCGCCTTTTGCATGGACGACATCGCGAAGTCCTTCGATAATCGACTGCACTTTTTTCTTGAATCCCGACTGAAAACAAAAAGTAATGTCGGCAGTCCCTTCACAATTCCAACTTTCAGTAATGAACTCGATGTTGACTTGATTTTGTCCAAGAAAGCTAAGCACTTTCCCGGCAATTCCAGGTTGATTAGGCGCCGATAAAATCGAAACCATAACCAGATCATGATTTTCGATGATCCCACCAATCTTGATCTTTTCGCTTTTATCAGGTTCTTGTATTAATTCCATCGGTGTCATTTTACTACCGAAAATCAGCGAAGTTTATTTTGTCAGACATTTTTTAATAATTTCAACCAATCGGTTCGGCATGACCGGTTTTTCGATGAACTCATCGACAGGCAATGTGTCGGAATCCTTTTCAAACTGGATACCCATTTGTTGAGACACAGCCGTTAGCATCACAATTGGAATACCGGCGATTTCCGGATTTGCGCGAATGTCGTGTGCGACTTCAAATCCTTCGTCCCACGTCGCCATCATCACGTCGAGAATGACCAAATCCGGACGAATTTTGAGGATTTCCCCCATTCCTCTCGTTCCATCTTGCGCGTCAAACACTTCGTAGCCATTCTTTTCCAGCGTCAATCTCAGAACTTCTACAAGGTCGATATCATCATCAATAATCAGTATCTTTTTTTTCATAGCCCATCATCTATGTTTACTTCAAATGCCGTAGGAAATTACTCTTAACATTTCGATTTCGCAATATTATCCTTTCCACAAAATCGAATTAGTTGATCGCCAAATTCATCAATGCCTTCTTTAGTTATAGATGAAATCTGTGAAATGGTAATTTTTGGATTGATTTTCAGGATATTAGATTTTAAAAATTCTAAATCAAAATCCAGGAACGGAAGCAAATCGATCTTGCTAATAAACGCATATTGGCAAACACGAAACATGAGCGGATATTTGAGCGGTTTGTCTTCTCCCTCGGTAACACTGAGTAAAACGACATTCAATGCCGCGCCCGTATCAAATTCCGCCGGACAAACCAGATTCCCGACATTTTCGATGAAAATGATGTCCATTTTCTCTAAGTCGAGCGGCTCTAAAGCGGGTAAAATTACCTCCGCACACAAATGACAATCGCCGCCAAACAGCTCGGTATTGATTTGTGATATGGGAACGTTCAACGGTTGTAGCCGCTTCGCATCGCAAGTTGTTGTAATATCTCCCTCGACCACGCCAACGCGAATGCCTTTTTTCTGAAGACTCGGGATTAGGTTCTCCAGAAGTGCGGTTTTCCCGGAACCTGGCGAACTCATAATATTAACCAGTAATGTATTGGAACGAATCATCTTCTGTCGTATTTCATCTGCAGTCTTCGCATTCGCTTCCAGCACTTTTCGAACAATAAACAGTTCCACGTTAACTCCTATTCCTCATTTATTTCGATGGATTCAATAAACATTTCAGAACCTGAAAGCATTTCGATTTCGGTTCCAGAGCAATTTTGGCAAACAAATTCAGGTTCATCGATCGTTGATTCGGCGCCACACGACAGGCATCTGATTTTAATCGGCAATATTCGAATTACCAACTCCGCGTTTGCGAGATCCGAATGCTCTTTTTTGATCGTGTTAAAACCGAATGTTAGCGACTCAGGTATGATTGCGTTCAGTTTGCCCGCCACAAAAACAATTCTACTGATTTTTTGAACAATCTGCCGTTTTTCGATCTCATCTTCCACAAGCGTGATGATATTTTCTGCAATTGTCAGTTCGTGCAAAATCTCATCTCCGTCTTTAATTCTATCGTTTTCATCAACATATTCTGGGCAACTGTTCCGTTGTCAGCATGTCGAGAATCCTATAACTGCCGATACCGGTTTTAAGTAAAACTTTTCCTTTCGGCTCATCGATTACTTCTCCAATGACAGTGGCGGAATTGTCCTCTGAGAATGATTTCATGATTGATAATGCATTTCCAGCAGATTTTCCCCCGACTATTGCAACGACTTTTCCTTCGTTTGCCAAATATAGCGGATCGAATCCCAGCGGTTCACACAATCCGCGCACCGATTCGCGGACAGGAACCAGATTTTCGTCAATGCGAATCCCGAATGGCTGTTTCCAGACAAATTCGTTCAAAGTAGTCGCCAGTCCGCCTCGCGTTGGATCCCGCATGATTCGTAAATCTGTAATCTCATCGACCATTTTTTGAGTCAACCGACTGATTAAAGCGCAATCGCTGATGATCTCGGCGGAGATATTAAATTCCTCACGTGCTTTAATGATGGCGGCTTCGTGATCGCCCATCCAGCCGCTGACGATTATCACATCGCCAACTTGAACCGATTTCAAACTCAGCCGGGCTTTAGAATGTTGAACGCCGATTCCTGCGGTATTGATGAAAATTCCGTCAGCGGCACCATGTTCAACAACTTTCGTATCGCCTGTGACAATCTGAACGCCAGCAAGGTCAGCCGTATTTTTCATCGAAATGACGATTTTTTCTAATGTATCAAGTTCAAATCCTTCTTCGAGGATCATCGCGCAAGATAAATAGAGCGGCGTCGCTCCGCAAACCGCCAGATCGTTGACCGTTCCTGTCACCGATAATTTTCCGATATCTCCGCCGGGGAAAAAGAGTGGCTTAACGGCATGCGAATCCGTCGTAAACACAATTTTTCCGCCCGGATTTTCAAGGATCGCCGAATCGAGAAGTTCATCCAGAAGATGATTTGAAAAATGCTTTACAAACAGCGAATGAATCAATTCATGAGTCAATTTCCCACCGCTTCCATGTGCCTTAACGATTTTTCCGGTTACTTCACTCATTATAAATTTTTATTAACCTTATTGTATTTAAACCATGCCGCGCAGGCGCCTTCCGAACTCACCATGCAAGCGCCGATCGGATTCTCCGGCGTACAGTTTTTCCCGAAAAGCAAGCAATCAGACGGCGTTTTGACACCTCTCATAATCTCGCCACACAAGCAGGCGGGATTTTCTGTGATTTCTGTCCGCGGAATATCAAATATTTTAGCCGCATCGAATCCAGAATATTTTGACCTGATCCGCAAGCCACTGTTGACTATCGACCCAAGTCCACGCCAAACCGAATCACTCGGCTCAAAAACGCGATTGATTACTTCGAGCGCACGGAGATTTCCTTCGGGACGGACAGCACGTTTATATTGAATCTCGACACGACTGTTACCATCGATAATTTGCCGAACGATCCGGTAAATCGACTCGAGAATATCGTTTGGTTCGAAGCCGGATACGACACAAGGAACGTGGTAATCGCGGGATAAAAAGCCAAAAATCTCACCGCCGGTAATTGCGGAAACGTGCCCCGGACAAATGAATCCGTCAATCATCGTTTCCCCAGAATCCAGAAGCGCTTTCATTGCATAAGGCATTGTTTTATGTCCACATAGAACGTAGAAATTCCTGATTTTCCGTCTTTCCGCCAATAGAATGACTGAGGCAACCAATGGCGCGGTTGTTTCAAATCCGATTCCCAAAAAGACGACCCTTTTCGATGGATTGGATTCTGCCATTTCAAGCGCCTCAGACGGCGAGTAACAGATCCTCACATCTGCGCTGGAAGATTTTTCCTGCTGGAGACTGGATTCGCTTCCCGGAACGCGCATCATATCACCAAAAGTCGCCACGATCGTTCCTTTTTGCCGGGAAATAAAAATAGCCGCGTCGATAAAATCATTCGGCGTGACGCAAACCGGACAGCCAGGACCGCTGATCAGTCTTAGATTTTCCGGTAACAAAGCGGTAATTCCATACCGAAAAATAGCAACAGTGTGACCGCCGCAAACTTCCATGATCGAAATTTGTTTTTTCGGCATCATTCTCCAAATTTCCGACGAGATTTTCGCAGCGATTTCGGGATCACGGAATTCGTCAATGAATTTCATCTTCTCCCTTCCCGTTTGGCGACAGTTTCGCTTATTTCGTTCCAGATTCCAAGCGTTTCAAGCGCCGCCGCCACATCCAACTTCTCAATGGCAAATCCTGCGTGAACAATAATATAATCGCCGATTTTTATGCCAGAGAGCAGATCGAGATTCGCACGATAAATGACTCCGCCGACATCCGCTTCTGCGACATTGTCCTGAATTTTGATAACTTTCATCGGAATAGCCAAACACATAATTCGTCAGTTCTCCATCGATTGTTCTTTCTTTGCTACAGCGCTTGCGATAAGCAATTGTCCAACGGAAATTCCGCCATCGTTCGGCGGAACGCGCCGATGCGTCCAAACATGAAATCCGTTTGCTTTTAATAGTTCATTAAGCATTGTCAGCAGATGAATATTCATAAAAACGCCACCACTCAACACAACATCGTTGACGCCAACCCATTGTCTTATTTTATCTGTCACATCAGAAAGTACATTCGCAAGTCCGCAGTGAAATTTCGCAGAAATCAGTCCTGCGTCTATCCCATTTAAAACATCCTCGACAACTTCTGCAATGACTTCTTTCCATTCAAGTATAAACATGTCGTTTTGACTTTCAATTGTAAATGGGTACGCGTCAACCGTCACACCAGCAATTGACTGTTCAAATTCAATAGCCGCCTGCCCTTCATAGTGAATATGATTTCGGATTCCGGCAATCGCCGCCACGCCGTCGAATAGTCGTCCGCAACTTGAAGTGATTGGCATATTTATCTGATTCTCAATCGCTTTCAGGATTATTTCCAAATCGTCCGGTTTAACAGTTTTCAAAAACGGCAAATCATATTTGACAAATTCTTTCCCAAAAACCTGATGCAGATAACCAACTGCCATTTGCCATGGATTTCGGATCGCAGAGTTTCCGCCGGGCATTCCTACATTTTTAAAATGTGCCAACCGCCAAAATCCATCAAATTCTGCCAATAAAATCTCGCCGCCCCAAATCGTTCCGTCGCTTCCATATCCTGTGCCGTCCAAAACGATTGCCAACGCCCGGGAAATTCCGTTCTCTACCATACATGAAACCGCATGCGCATGATGATGCTGAACACCGATTTTGCGAATTTTCCTTCCGGACTGAGTTTCAGATAAATATTCCGCCGCGAATCGCGTGCTCAGATAATCTGGATGAAGGTCGAATGCCACAATTTCCGGATCGATGTCAAAGACTTTCCGATAATGTCGAATGCCGGAATCGAAAGATTGCAAAACTTCAATATTTTCCATATCTCCGATATGCTGGCTGAGATAGACTTGATTGTTTTTCGCCAACGCGAATGTGTTTTTTTGTTCGGCGCCGCAAGCCAAGATTGGTTGATCGAATTCCCAATCCAAAGATATTTGTTCGGGAGAATATCCTCTGGCTTTTCGGATCGGATATTCGTGTCCTTCCCAAATTCGTATGACGGAATCGTCGCACCGAGTTTGAATTCGCCGGTCGTGTATCAAAAAATAATCCGCTATAGCGGTTAATCTGGCAATTGCATCATCATTTTTGAAAACGATTGGTTCGTCGCTTATATTTCCACTGGTCATCACCAACGGTTTTGGGTAAAAATGAAAAATCAGATGATGAAGCGGCGAATATGGCAACATCGCGCCGATAAATTGATTCTTGGGCGCTACCGAAGGTGAAATTTCCCTGTTTGTCTTTTTCCTAAGTAAAACAATTGGATGCGTAACCTGTTGAAGGAGAGCGCGTTCGGCGTCAGTAACTTCACAATATTCTTCTATCATCGCCAGATTTGGAAACATCACCGCAAACGGTTTATCCTCGCGGAATTTTCTGGCTCTAAGCGTGGCAACCGCGGATTCATTCTCCGCATTACAGGAAAGATGAAAACCGCCGATTCCTTTGACGGCAACAATTTTTCCATCGGAATAAATCTTAGAAAGAACATTAAAAATCTCTTCATTTTGAAAAGAATCGCCACCGATCAGGTTAACTTTCCCATCCTTGCTGAGAAGATGAACACGCGGGCCGCAATTCGGGCAGGCGTTCGGCTGGGCGTGAAATCGGCGATCCTGTGGATCATCATATTCACGTTGACAATCCGGACACATCGCAAAATCCTGCATGGTCGTTAATCCTCGGTCATACGGAACGTCCAGAGTTATCGTGAAACGGGGACCGCAATTCGTGCAATTAATAAAAGGATATAGATATCTTCGATTTGTGGGATCGAATAATTCTTTCAGGCAATCATTACAAATGTCCAGATCCGGCGAAATCCGGGCGGTTTTTTCTGTCTCAGGTTGACTGTTAAAAATATTGAATTCCTGATATGTTTCGCGTTCTGAAATGGCTACGACTGATAACTCGTCTATTTGACTATGTTTCGGTGCTTCATTTCGAACATTTTTAAGGAATTTCTCCAGATCGTTTTTTTTACCTTGAATCAGAACCGTGACGCCGCCACTTGTATTGACTACGTAGCCGGTTAATCCACACTCATTTGCCAAGCGAAAAATAAACGGTCTGAATCCGACGCCCTGAACCACACCTGAAATGTTGAGTCTGTAAGTTGACAAATCTCTCCTGTTATTGATCAAAAAGAGTCCTTTTTAAAAACTATCTGCAATATATCATTGAAAAATTAATAATCGGAGAAAAATTTCCGCTACGATATTTTCGCTATACAATCAGGTTGATTGTTCTGTACAGAATTGACCCGATTGGCAACAGGATAAAATTCAAGATCACCAGAAAATGGTTTCAGTAGATTCATCGCCGAGGCTGGAGAAAAATTTTGACAACCCAGCCATGCATTGAGTGCAGATTCGGTGAGAATCGCAGGCATCCGTTCGTGAATGAAACGCAGTTGCGAATTCGCTGATGTCGTGATGACAGTATAGGTAAGCTTTTGTTCGCCTGTTGGTGATTCCCATCGGTTCCAGAGTCCCGCCATCGGCAAAATCAGTCCGTCGGAATGATGAATAAAAAACGGCTGTTTATGTCCGACTTCCTGCCTCCATTCGTAGTAACCGTCGGAAATGACAACGCAACGATTGGAATCGACGAGATTTGAAAACGAAGGCTTCTCAAAAATTGTCTCGGCGCGGGCATTGATGAAAATTGGCAGGCTATTCGGATCCTTCGCCCATGAAGGAATCAATCCCCATTGCATCATTCTCACGACACGTGCGTTTTCACTTACCAAAATTGGGACAAAATTCGTCGGCGCGATGTTATAACTCGGCTGATATGGAACCGATTCGTCCCACATCTGGATCGAGAGTTCCTCGATGATTTCCATTTTCCCTTTAGTCAACGTCTTCCGACCGCACATAGGCTTTCCCAGTTAATGATGTTAGTTATTCATCTCATTCAAAATCTTTTTGAATATACACTTTCCGTTCAGGAAACCAAATTACTTTTCCCAATTAACATTCCTTCGCAAACATCACTTCTCTGACGGAACGTTTGTAAATCGGCGCCGATTCTTTGGGTGTCATTTTTTCCGCTGTCTGCTGAAGACTGGCAAGTTTTTCAACGGTCACGGTGTATGTGCCGTAAGCCTCTTCGACTTTCCCACGCAGGACGAACAGCGTTTCCCAATGCAATAAATCGCCGAATTGCTTATAAACCTCCGGAAACATCACACACTCGAAAATATCGGTTTCATCCTCAAACGTGACAAATTCCATCGGCTCTTCCCGCTGGGTGAAGGCGACTTTTCGCGTAATGTAAACACCGAGCAGGTTGATCGTCTGCTCGACATAGCGCGAGAGATCAATCGCTTTCTTGATTTTTCCATCAAAAACCGGCAGAAATCGTTTCAGTGGATGTTCGGAAATCGGAAAACCAAACGACTCGATTTCCAGCGACAGAATTTCGTACTCGCTCAATTCCTGACGATGGCTTGCAAACGTCAACGGTCTGCGTTTACCTTTTTGTAGATAAAAACCGGCGACTTTGAACGCGATTTCCTGATGCGTCAATCCAGGCTCCAGATCGGCAAAACAGCGGGAATTCGTCAGCGCCATCGCGTCGGAAAGGTCGATATCGATTCTCGACA
>PEYN01000050.1 GCA_002774355.1 Candidatus Marinimicrobia bacterium CG08_land_8_20_14_0_20_45_22
TTTCTGGATAGAACCAAAGATAAAATGGCGTTTACTTCGATCCCGTATTTCACTCGATCTAAGTTGTGATTTTTCGATTAATAGGTTTTTTATTTCTCCAAGATAAACTGAATTCTTTTTAGTGACAGAGAAGTAGATTATTTTTCTAACATCATCACGCTTTAGCAGATTTTTATCGTTAGTTACTTCGACGATCTCGTGAGGATTATAAATCGATTCTCCAATATGTAACAATTTATATAGAGAAAAATCAGAATTAACCATTTTCACTCTCCCGAAACCGATATTATTCTTCGCTCCCAGAAACCCATATTCCTGGATAAAATTCAATAAAGGGAATAGAATATTCTCAGCGATCTCTGTGCCCTCTGTGGAAAAAGAAATAGTGAATTTGCCTTCAAAATATTTTTCCGGAAGATACCAGTTCTTCCCGTCAACTATTTTCCTTTTACTTGGAGGAATCCATCTAATCTCGTCTTTTGAAGAATTAATCGTCTCGATCCCGATCTTACTTTTCCAGCCGGTACATCCAAAATAGCGAGCGGTCGGGGATAACTGCAAATGCTCACAGATTTCAACATCCGTTACTTCCGGTTTACTTTCAATAAAATCCTGATACTTTTTATAATTGAATTCTGTCTGGGAGTATTTTGGACCATTGAACTTCCCCGAGAAATGGCAGATTACATCGAACCAGAAGCGTAGCGATCCCATGATGCTGGCGGGTTTGATTTCGGTCATTTTCATATCCACGCCGCCGGTATAGAGCGGTGTAATGGTTTGAAAAGTCACTTCTTTTTTAATCACTTAACCTCCTCGTTCATTTTCTAAAGCGGATTGGGGATAATAATTGGACGCTGATCTTATATGATTGCTTATGATATTTATTTTTGGCTTTCTTTTCATAACTAATCGGCTTTTTTCTACGTCTTATTTATTTTCCTGTTTAAAATACGGCTATTCCCATCTTTCCTTCAGCAACCATTTCCAAACAGGAATTACATCGACTCGTGTATCTTTATCCGAAAATTCCTCCTGTTGGTTATAGGTTAAAATTGTCCCACATTCAACGCCAATTTGTCGACAACCAGACAGCAGTCCTTTTATTTCACGATTCCGGCTCGACTCATTGAGTTCATAACATACCTGATAGGCAGCGGATTCCCGTCCATATTCATAAATAATGAAGTCACACTCGTTCTGATTTTTATAGTAAAATGTATAGGAATGGCGTCGATTCAATTCACCCAGCACGACATTTTCCAGCAAATCACCTTTGTTCGGACTAAATTGAAAAGCCAAATCACAAATAAATCCGTTATCACAAATGTAGGTTTTCTTTTGCGAAAGAAGCTGTTTTCGTTCGGAGAATTCGAACTTCTGGAGCGAGTACACAAAAAGCGAAGATTCCAGAAATCCAATAAATTCCCGAATCTTATTCCGATCCATTTCCAGCATCGTACCAATTTTATTCAAATTACTAATATTACCGCAGTGACCAATCAGATATAATCCCAACTTTCGGAGAGTCGCACTCTGACGAATATTGAATCGCGGAATAATATCTTTAAATATGATCGTGTCGTAGGTACCAAGTAAAATAGTTCGGACCGTGTCGATATTAGATGATGTCAATGCCTCAGGCATTCCGCCATGTTGCAGGTATGTATCGAAATGATGCAGTATTGTTTCCTCGTTAAGTGTCCATTCTTCTTTACGTCCCGGATTGTATCCTTGAAAATCCAGATATTCTGTAAAGGAGAAAGGCGTCAATCGCCGTTCGATTACGCGTCCGGTCAGGTGAGTTGCAAATTCCGACGACATGAGTTGACTATTCGATCCGGTGATGAAAAATTTAATTTTCCCTTTGTTAAGATCATATTGATATTTGATCCAGATTTCCCATTTATCGAGTGCCTGAATTTCATCAAAGAATAGGAATATCCGTCCCTGTGGATTACGTAAACGTCGATATTCACTGAGAAATTTGTCTAAGATTTCCTGAGTGTTCATTCCGGAAAACAACGCCTGCTCCACATTCACGAATAACAGATTATCGTTCGGCACACCAACTTCATTCAGTCGGGACATAATTTGCTTCATCAGGAAGCTCTTCCCACAACGCCTAACACCTGAAATCGCTATGATATGATCGACCTCGAACTCAGATTCGATACGGGATAGCAACTCCCGACGAATTCCTATGCTCGGAATTTTCCCAAACCATTGCGGATTTTGTTCGCTTAAAAATCTCTCAAACATAATTATTGCTCCCCATACACAGCAATAATATACCAATATCGCTGTACATACCAAGCATTATTTCTGGTAAGTACTGGAAATTATTGGACACAGATTGACATTGATTTAGATTTTCAGACACAGAATTTTTATAATAAAATATGAAGAGAATATTTATTGTAGACGCAGATTCGTTATGATTCATTATGAAAAGAGTTCTTATTTCAGACACTGATCTCATATGATTACTAATGAAAATTATTTTAATTTCTCTGTTCATAATTAATCGGTATTTTTCAGCGTCTTATTTATTTTCCTGTTCATAATTAATCAGCGTCTTAAAATATCCTTACACATAGCACAACTCGTAATAGGCGCATTTGAGGCAGGCTTTGGTTTTACGGGCCGGCGGAACCGGAGCATTGACGAGCTGTTCGATACGCGCGGTTATTTCTGCCAATTCATCGCAGTCGGCATCGGTCAATTCAACCGCGACCGTTTTCTTCAGTTTCGGGTAGTCGAGCTGTCCGCTAAAGCCTTCAATGCCCTTACTCTTCAGTACCCAGAGATAGAATTTCAGTTGCCAGAGGTGGGCTTTCTCCATCCGGTCGGATTTCTTGACTTCGTGAATAACCTTCGCCTTAACATCGGCAAAGTCTAAGACGATGTTGTTGCCAATGCGGATTTCCTTCTGCTCGCGTTCGTAACTGTTTTCGTGGATGACCTTGCCAAGTTTCACTAAGTCGGACTCCTGTTCGCAGACGATCTGGTGGTGAAAGAACCAAAGCTGTCTTTTACAAAAATGGTAATACTCGACATGAGTACCAGAAATTTTCTCTAAGAACTCATTCTGCATATCAGAAAAATTGGTCAATCTCCAACTCCTTAAATTCATCCATCAGACCAATATCTTCGCTATATCTATTCTGAATGATCGTGACAAAATGGTCAAACGCTTCATCATTTTTCCAAATGGGAATCCGCATATGTACAATCCGAGATGGATTTTCATTTTTAAACTTCATATATATGCCCTTATGAATGGTCATGCAGAAATTCTCCGCTTTTATGAAGTCGTAATTCTCAACTAACCTTTTGTATTCCGGTAGAAACTGGGCCGGAAGCACTTCTATACCATCGAATTTCTCGTAGAACTCTTCTTCTTTCTCCTTATGAAATGAAAATGGTTGCAAGGATTTTAACGATTGTTCAAAAGCTGTTTTGATGAATTGGAATTCATTCTCCTGTTCGGGTTCTCTGCCCGGATAAACCTGGTCTAACAGATATTGAATATCCGATTCTTTCAAATAATCTATTTCTTTGAGCTTTTCTATAGTGCGTTTGACAATTAGAGTAGGATATATCCGAAAATCATCTTTTCCGCCTTCGGTACAGATAAATACAGGACATGGTGGTTTTGTGGCTTTCCGATTAACACGACCAAATCGTTGAAGCAGGGCATCCAATGGAGCCGGTTCGGTGAATAAGACATCGTAATCAATATCCAGACTGACTTCAATTGCTTGTGTACCGATAAGAACTTTCGTGTTGGAATCGAGTGCTCCCTTTTCTTTTTTCATTCGGTCAGATCGGTTAAACCTGCCGTGCAGTAGCGTTATCTGATCCTTCGTTAATTTCCCCTTTTCAAAGACGAGCGAATACATTAATTGAGATTGAGCAACCGTGTTACAGACGACCATGACCCGTTGATTTGATTCCAGATGATTGCTGATTTTTTCCAGTTGATCTTGAATGGCGCCTTTTACGATTGATATTCGATGACGATTCAACCGACTGAGTAAATCCGCATCGGCTTTGATGATGGTTTTTACTCGTAATACTTCAGCGATTTCGCGTATCATAAAAGTCGGAAGCGTCGCCGTCATTACCAGAACAGAACATTTCAGAAATTCCGTCATTACCTTCAACATGACAATAATTTGTGCGAATGTGACCGTATCATAGGCATGGATTTCGTCGAAGATAATTTTAGCGCCCGACAATTCGACTAAGCCCATTTCAAATCCTTTGACTCCATAGAAGTACTTCATGATTTGAAAAGGCGTGATGATTTCCAGCGGTTGTATCATACGTCGATACTGCTCAACCAAGGTCTTTATCCGTTCATACTGCCTTGATGCATTTCTATTTGAGGTATCCTCTAAATATGCGGCAAGATACTGTGACAGTCTGCCGTGTTGAATTCCAACGATTTCCGTGCTGTATTCTACGCTATCTTTTTCCATGTCTTTTGTTAATCGTCTGTGCATCGCATTGATCGAAGCGGTATATGGCAAGACATAGAATGCTCGTCCGTTTATGATTTTGATTTGCTTTCTAAGCCAACCGATAGATGATTCCGTCTTTCCGGTTCCGGTCGGGGCAATCAGAATGCAATTCCCTTCAGAATTAAAACAGGTCTTTTGATGCGAAAATAAGTCTGAGCCTTTTTGAGTTAGATTCACACGAAGATTGTCTAAAAACTGGAAATGAGTATCGTTTAGTTGGTTGATTTTCCTGACTCCACCGGATGCATAATGATCGCAAATTTTCAGCGATCCCCACATGAGCAGGTTTTGCCAGTATTCACTATTTTGATTATCAATATCCGGGAAATTTCGAGCGATTTCTAAAAATGGATGAGTCAGTTCATGGTACACGATTTTGTTTGATAAATCAATATCGTAGAAACCGTTCTGCTTGGATTTATTTCGAAAATCATTAAAAAAATGCGTTAAGGAATCAGCCGCCATACAATGTCTCAAATTTTCGGTAAAATCTTCCGGATGATACTTCAATTTTCCAGTCCAGACATTATGAAACTCAAAATCAATCGTTTCCTGTGATTTATACCTATCAAAAAGAGTCTTAAAATCTTTATGATGACCGAGAATCGCACGTTTTACTAAAAGACTGTACTCAACAGGTAAATTCATTTTGTCAACATAAGGTATTGAATAGAGTTCGTGACGTTGATTCTCCCATGAATTTTCCTGTGACTTTAAAACCTTCTGAAATTCAGAGTGTATTTTACCAAGATCATGGAAAAAGACTGCGACAAAAAGGATTTTCCAGAAATCGGGAAGTCGAGTAATTTCCGGAAGGGCAGGTAAGGTGGCTCCCAATTCCCGCCAAATCACCAGACAATCTTCAATGTGTTGATTGAGAGTCGTTCCATCTGACTTGGCTAAAATTTTACCATAACTATCACACTCAGTCAATCATGAACCCTTATGCTTTACTATATTTTCAATTATCATCCTTATTAATCGACAAAAAAGTGATGTTCTTCCGCTTTGTCGCAACTGCTTTTTTCGCGGCGGTTTTTCTTTTCCTTTTAAGTGCAGCTTTTTTACCGGCGTCCTTCATTCTTTTTGACCACCTTACTATTTTCGGCCTGTCTCGCATTGTCATAAGTGTATCGACTGAAATCAAATCGAGATCAAACATTTTGTGACAATTTGGACATAGAATAACAAGGTTATTAATATTGTTGTTCAGTCTATCTCCGTCAATATGGGCAACTTCTAAAACGGAAGGTATTCCAAAACCACAGTGGGCGCAGATCGGCTCATACGTTTCAAAAGCAATCTTGCGATAATTGATATTACTGATTAGACCCATGGAATTATCCAGTATTAAATATGACCAGGTGAAAAACTATTAATTAAGACTTTACCACTTAATACTCCTGCCAATAAACGTCCCAATTCTTATCCTTATCTTCAAAACCAAGCGCAGCTATAGGATTATTTTGACGATAATTAGGTTCCAGCAGATAATATGGCTGAGTACCGACATTACGTCTCGGAATCGTGTCCGTAAAATATACGGGCAATGCCTGAATCATAGCCGGTATCTGATATTTATCAAATGGAATTACCGTACCTTTCAGATTTAAAAGCAAATCCTTTCCTTTGATTTCCAATTCGTCTCTGGCTTCAATCGTAGCCAAGTCTCCAGAGCGTCCTAAAAGCAGTGGAAAATACGGTTTTTCAAACGCCGAATTAATTTCCTCCCGATCTGTGTATAGAAAAAGATTTGCATCGAAGAGAAATTCACGTTTGATTACGTTCGATTTGATTTGAGTAAGTGACCGACCCATTTGATAAATAGTTTCCAGATCGACTGTCTTACTTTTTGCCTGAAAGACAAATCCTATTTTTTCTAATGACGGTACAAATGGCTTGCCCATCGCCGACGAAATGATTCCGATTACTGTCGAAACAGGCGGAACCGGTAGAGTCGGTTGAAAACCGCTGATCATATTCGGATAGCGAAAAGAAGCCGTCCAACTCGAAATATGAATTCGGAAGACTTTCATAGTATCATTCCACAGTGATAGTGCTAACAAATTTATCTATCATTTCATTAACCGGACCGTACTCGACCAGAGGATTTTCAGCGGCAAGGGGTTTAAGTTTTTCGTCCAGTTCATCCATGAAACCCGCGCGTTTCCCGACATACACTTTTCCATCGAATTGATTTTTGTAATCTTTCAGTACTTCCTTCAACGCTTCAACGGAAAAAATGGCTTTCCCGTGATCTTCCTTTGCCAGATGAGAAAACGGATGATTTCCGCTATTGAATTTGGTTAGAACAACAATCTTGGGTGTCAGATCTGCCATGTTTGTCGCTTGTTTCGCCCCACCGGAAAGAGTTTTTAATGCAAGGATCGTATCCTTAACCCTCTTTTCCCGAACATCTTTCGGCAGACGGATTAATTTCATCGGATTTCCGGCTTTGTCTTTTGCGATAGGATCGTCTATTTCAACTGCGCCTTTTTCCTTCGCCTCCTTTTTTAGGTCATTGTTGATGTTCATAAATCCGCTTCGATTAATCATTGAGAAAGTGCCGACACTATCCAGATCGATGGAAAACATGCCTTTCATGACCGCACAGTATTCGTCAATACCATAAGGAACCGCATCGCCATCCTGACGGGTCATCGAAGCCCAATTCTGAACAATTGGGTTGTAAGCGATTGCAATTAGTGCAGAATTTTTCAGTGGAGAAACACGGGTTAATGTAACATCTTCTTTGAGGGGATTTCCCTTCTTATCCATTACGATTTCACCGTTTTCGTCTTTTACTTCTGCTTTAGCGGCACGCATATAACCAAAAACATCGTCATCGGGATATACCGCGGGATTTGCTTTTGTGAAAGCGATTTTCTTTTCGCGTTCAACAGGAGACATCTCCCACTTATACGACTTTGCCAATTCATTACGCCACCAATACCGCCAGGCTTGACCAGAGACATACGGATATTCGCGTCCCTCTTTCCGGATCTTTTTGGTCATCACGGCATTTTCCAAATTCGTCGATTTGTCGCCACCGGCATTGTTCAATGCCACGACATCGACATCAATTAAGACATACCCTTGGATCGTTTTCATCATTTCCTCCTAAGCTCCTTCGTTTGTTTCTTCTGCTGTTTCAGCAATATCTGAAGTATCAACTACATCCTGCCGATTGATATTTTCATCATGCAGACGTTCATAGAGATAAATCAACATCAAATCCCGAACTTCTCCCCAGAATTGCCCATCCGGGAAAAGATAATCGACGTAATCTTGCAATCTGACGACGGGCTCAGCTGCACCGCTCTTGTAATTCTCCTTAATTATTCTCAGTAGTACCGACCGTAGCTGATACGCTTTCCCGGCTCCTTCAAGCATCACCAGATATTTCTTATAGGTGTGCTCTTTCTGTGCCAGGTCGAAAACAACGTTTGCGACCTTTTTAATCAGGTCAATTTGCTCTTGTCTCATACCTAAAACCTCCTTTATATAATAAATTGCCATAGTAATCTGAGAATGTTTTTTATTATGAATGTATACGTCTCTATAAAATTTCCTCAATAAACCTAAAATTGAATCGTCATTTAGTAGTCTCTCAAATACGTCGTTCGGATTATTTAGATAATCTCCTTCTGACATCGTCTGATTATCTTTTCCTGAAATCCATTGATCACCTGTGTAATCCCATGAGGATTTTTTTATGTGATAATGCCTTTGGACAAAAATTGACCAATCCGAATGACAATATCGAATTACTTTATTGAGAAACGAAAAAACTGGATTGGGCAATCTGTAAATCTCACAATTGGGAGAAGCACCAAAATTTGTAAAATGATATAGTTGCAAGTAATCAGTGAATAAGTCATCATTAACTTCGGTAATAATATCCGATGCAATTTTAAAAAGAGCATTTTTTGGACTTCCATATTCGGATTTAATGATCCCTTCAGAGTTATTCTTACCAATTTTATCCAAGTTTTCCTTGACTGTTTTATGTACCCAATAATTTTGTGATCTTTGATTATTAGTTTGTAACAGAGCTAACATATTTCCAATTTGGATTACAATAAGAGGTAAGAAAAAAAGTTTGATAGAACAATCTTTACAAATGAGCAATCCTTCTTCATGGGAATGGTAGAAATTGACAAATGGTTCTGATCCTGAAAGACAGAATTGTTCTCTTCCTGCTTTAAGAAGTATTCCCGATTTTCCACAGATGCGGCAGTGTTGAATTTCATCTTTTGCATACGATATGGGTGTATCTTTATAGTATTCCCTTACAGCAATAATTGCTTTATTCTTTTTTTCTTGTGAACCTCTTCTTGTATTGTGTGTTATGTTTGAGTTTAATTGGACAGAATCGATCTTATTGTCCCATTTATAAATAAAGATATTTGCCATATCATCAATCAGCTCGGCAACTGTTTTTTGGGGATAGAAATCAATAAGGTACTTTAAGGCCTCGCCACCCGCATCCACAAAAGGGTCGCCGGTTGGTTTAAAAGAAATATTAACGTTCGTCATATTTACCTCGTCTTCTTTCATGTAATTCAATCAATCTACCTCTTATTCATTATAATGGAAATCCCGGATTGTCATTGGATCGAGATTTTTCAGGCAATCGGTTTGGATTAATTCCATACTTTTAGACGCTGATCTTTTATTATTCCTTATGAATAGTATTTTTATGTCTTCTTTCATACATAATCAGCCATACATAATCAGCGTTTCTCAGCGTCTATTTCCTTTCATAATCAATCAGCGTTTTTCAGCGTCTGCTTTAATTATCTCCGCACAACCGAAGCCGTCGGAATTCTTCTCGCCGAAGCCGCAGGTATAGCCGGTTTGAATCAGTTCCGGTTTGGCTTTGATGGTAAAGGGCGCTTCGAAGGCTTTGATTTTAATATCATCTTTGAAGTGAATCAGTTTGCTGATTTGACCCTGCTTGCGGATGATGTAATCCATGTCGAATGCAAATTCAAATTTTTTCGATGGTTTAACGGTTTTGCCAGACAGTACTTTGTACTTGCGAATCAGGTTTTGTTTAATGTTTTCTTCAAATTTGATGCGCTCTTCGGGTTGCAGGTAGTCGAGGAAATGTTGTTCGCGCTTTCCGAAAGGCGTCGTTCGCGAGGTTGAAACCGTAATCGGCGAAAGACAGGTAAATGAGTGTGTTGAAATAAATACCGGTTCTATCAGTGATTCGACATGATCGACATGAAAGGCAATATTCTGTCCGAAGAAGTTCAGATTGATGATTTGATCGGAGAAGACGCCGAAAACCAGATGTTTGTAGCTGTCGGAGACGGGTGTTGAGAAAATGAATTCGATTTCATTGATTCCGTCAAAGCCATTACGGTTCATAGAGTATGGGAAGAAATGAAGTTTTGAGAATGTGAAGAGTTTGAATATTTTGACGATGCGGTTTTGATCGGTCGGTTTTGCGGTAGTGGATTTTTTAGTGGTATCTTCGAGTCGGAAGCCGGAATTATGCAGGAATTGGGCATAGTCACCGGATGATTTTGAGATCAGATTATAGATCGCCGCACTTAACTGGTATTGATAATTAAACGGAATAAAAACCGGTTTTACCGACGACGCATTGATTTTTAGTCTCATCGAATATTCCTTAAAAAGTCATTAAAAGAAACTCAAGTTCTGGGAAAAAGCGGATTGCTGGCACAAATAAGTAAAAAATCAATTACAGGTAATATTAATCATCCGATCTTTATGTATCAAGGAATTTTTTTATCCGTCTAAAAAAAAATTTATTTTGCATCATACAAGCAAACAAATACTCATTTTTTAGCAACATTATTTTATTCAAAACCTGAATTCGGAAAGATGGGAATGATCCGATGTCTTGAACGACTCCTGCCCCAACCTATTTGAAAATATTCGGCTATTTCTTGAAAAAATCATCAGACAGCGTCTGCATGTAAGCTTTTCCATATTCGGTAGCGCTATCGACTTGAGTTCCGGCTTTGAAAATAGCGCGCTTTTTATCGTTGCCGTAAACTACTTTTGCCGACTTAGTGATAAATCCGAATCCATTATTAAATGTATAGAATGCGAAATCGCGGTTTTTCGGATTTAAAATGTCTTTGCTGAACCGGTAATTTTCCGAAGAAAGACCGATCTGCGCCATCAGTGTCGCGGGAATGTCGATCTGTGAAGAATAGGAATCGATCCGCAAGCCGGTCTTTTTCAGAGCGCCGCCGAGCCAGAGCATCGGGACTTTGAATTTTTCGATGGAATGATTCGGCGACTTGCCGGGATGACGAATTCCGTGATCGGCGGTAATAATGATCAACGTATGATTCCACCACTTCGCTTTTTTTGCGCGGGAGATGAATTCGCCGAGACATTTGTCGGCATAATACGCGGAATTCAAATATTTCGTTTCGCTGTTGTCGCCCGGAAAGACGGCCTGCATCGGCACATCGAACGGCTCGTGACTGCTGAGCGTGAACAAAGTTGAAAAGAACGGTTGATTCATCCCGTCAAGATCATTTGCGAAGCGGTCGAACATGATATGGTCGTGCACGCCCCACTTGGCGTTAAAGGTCGATGCGTCGAAATCATCCATCGTGACCATTCGATCAACGCCGCTCAAGACAAAATAGGAGTTAAGATTGGCAAAATCAATCTCGCCGCCGTAATAAAATGCGGTAGCATAACCGGCATTTTTCAAGTCGCGAATCAGATTGGGAAGTTTTTGAGTTTTGTTGGCATACTTGACGATAGAATTTTGCGGTTGAGCCGGATAGCCGCTCAGCACACAAACGATTCCTTTGTCACTGCGATCGCCGTTGGCGAAGAAATTCGTAAACAGAACGCCTTCGGAAGCTAATCGGTTAAAATTCGGCGTTATCCCGGGTTTTCCGCCGAGCGGTTCAACGATCTTGGCGGTAAAACTTTCCATCAGAATCAGAATGATGTTCGGCTTCTGAAGTTTTAACACGCTGACCGGCTTTCCCGGTTTCGCCTGAATTTCAGCAAAAAGAGAATCAGCCCGCGCAGTCGGCATATAACGATACTGTTTTGTTAACCTGTCCTTTTTTGTCAATGAATAGACGGCGTTCCAATTCACGTTGATCGCCGCATGATTAGCAAACATATTTTCATGGAAATAAACCGAACCGACGTTGAGCGGCGCGATGCCAAGCCCGCCGCGCATTGGAATGACGAGCAAAACCGTCAGGATCAGAAAACTAACCGGACAGACAAGATAATCCGGGCGAAACTTTTTGATCGTCGGCGCGATCACTCGTCGATAAAGAATCCAGAACAACACAAATAAAACGATTCCGATTAAAATCGGCAGAAAGAAATCACCAAAAGTCACGGAAGCGAACGCTTCTTTGGGCGTGTTTAAATAGATCAGCGGCGTGATGTCGAGCCGGAATCCCCAATATCGATAAAGTCTCGCGTCGATGCCCGCAATCAGGATCATCAGGATCAGCATGACAACCGTGTAAATTTTGGAAAATATGGTAAAGACGGGTTTTCTAGTCCACGAAGTCCCGATAATAAATAAGAATGGCAGAACCAGCAGATAAGCCGTCACCGACAAATCCATTTTCATGCCATGCCATTGGACGGCGAGCAAATCGGCGAATGAAAGTCCGGCAGTCTCATTCAGATTGAAGAGAAAGAAAATCATTCGGGCGACGAAGAAGAGTGTCATCCAGAATAAAACAGTCAGTGCGGTGTAGATCAGTCGGTTTTTCATATTCGCGATATAAATAAAAGCGGACAAATTTACGGAATTACGGGATTAAAACCAGCAATCGAAATGAGAACGTTTGCCAATACCGTACAAAGTCGATACGAAGGATTTGCCTGCTTTTTGATTAATCATTATATTTAGCATACGCCGAAGGCGGTTGAAATTTAACAGGAGGTAATTTTTCTTATGCCGATAATGCAGAAACTCAGAGACCAGACCCACATTATTCTATGGGGTTTGCTGATCCTATTTTTACTCAGCATGACAGTAGGCGGACTCGTCGGAGGCGCCGATATTCTCGAACTGTTTTCCAATTCTTCCCGGATGCAGAATACCGCGGGGATCGTTGACGGCGAAAAACTCGAGGCCATCCAGTTTTCCAAAATGCTCGATAGTCAACTGACGCAATATCGCGAAGCCGATCAGGACATCGACGACGCCACCATGAATCGCATTTCCGAGCAGGTTTGGAACCAATACGTCCATGAAATTTTAGTCGGAAAAGAAATTAAAAAATTCGGACTTCAGGCATCGGACAAGGAAATCTATGCGTATTTAGTCGATAATCCGCCTCAGTTTTTGATGCAAAACGAGGCGTTCATGACCGACGGCCAATTCGATTACCAAAAATATCTCCAGATTTTGCAAAACCCGCAAGGCAACGAATGGCTCGGCGTCGAAGAATACATCCGCAACTACCTGCCTTTCGAGAAAATCCGTAGTCTTATCACGAATCTCGCCATGACGACGGATGAAGAAGTCAAGGAAGAATATTTGACCAATAACCAGAAATATACGATTGAAGCGGCGATCATCCCGATGGACGTTCTCGGCAACGAACCGATTCCAGTGGAAGAAAAGGAAATCCGCGCCTATTACTCCGAACATAAGAAAGACTATTTTATCGATGAAAAACGCGAACTTGAATATGTGACTTTCGATGTCAAGGCAACGTTAGCCGATTCTCAGGCCGTTTACCAGACAATCGTTGGATTGAAAAACAGGATCAACGGCGGAGAAGCGTTCGAGACCATAGCGGCAGAATTCACCGAAGATCCGAGCGGGAAACAAAACGGCGGCGAACTTGGCTGGATCAGCAAAGGTCAGATGGTTCCCGCATTCGATCGCGCAGCTTTTTCTGCTGGAAGAGGTCAGATGATCGGTCCGATTTTGACTAATTTCGGCTATCACTTGATTAAAGTTGAAGATCGGCGCGTCGAAGCCGGAGAGCCGCAGATCAAAGCCAAACATATTTTATTGAAGATCAAACCGGGTCCGGAGACTTCCGAAAGTCAGCGTTCCACGGCTAATGTATTCGCATACGACGCCAATGAATTCGGTTTTGCCGCCGCCGCAGACAGCCACAACGTTAAAATTCAAAAAACGCCGTTATTTGGAAAAGAAGATCGCATGATTCCGGGAATCGGCGTACTTCCCAGCGCAACGAAATTCGCTTTCAGCGACAAACCGGTCGGCACACTTTCCGAACTGCTGAACATGGATAACGGGTATGTCCTTCTGCGTCTTTCTGCCGTTCAGGAAAAATCCTATACGCCTGTCGAAAAAGTCACTGAGCAAATTCGCGCCTCGATTCTTCAGAAAAAGAAAATCGAGAAATTAGCCGAGTTCGCTCAAGATTTCTACACGAAGATTGACAAGACGAAGAGTCTCGCCGAAACCGCTAAACTCAATCCGGCGATTCAGTTCAGCAATCTGCCGGATGTTACGCTTTCTGCCATGCTTCCCGGCATCGGACGCTCACCAAAGGTAATTGGAATGTTACGCGCATTGCAAGCCGGACAAATGTCCAAACCGATTGAAATCGGAACGCGCATGGCAATTCTTAAAGTCGTAGCCATAACGCCTTTCAATCAGACAGATTTCGACGCCCAAAAGGCGACGCTTAGAACCAATTTGAACAACCGCAAGCAAATGTCGATTTACAACGACTGGGTCAACGAACTTAAAGCGAGCGTGAAGATCGTCGATAACCGCGCAAATATGTATTATTGATCGATCCTTCGTAACCATCAGAAAAAGTCCGGCAATCCCGGACTTTTTTTATACTGAAAGACATCCTGTCCTTTACCACCCGAGAACGAATGGTTCAAAAAAGCGTCAACGCCAATCTAACATTTGTTAAAAAATTTCGGTAATTTCTATCCGATGAAAATAGGTCGTTGTGATATTGAACCATTGAAAGATAACCGAACCAGCAAGATCGGAAATGGGTTGCCTCAATTTTTAAGTGGATGGACATGGAATTACTGACATTAGGATTTTTGTTTTTACTCAATGGATTTTTTGCGCTTTCTGAAATTGCGTTGGTTTCCAGCAAGAGAACCCGACTTGAACAATCTAAAATCGAAGGAAGCAAAGGCGCCGGCGTCGCTCTCCGTTTG